>NZ_AUTQ01000193.1 GCF_000498095.1 Pseudoalteromonas sp. TB64 | reverse complement strand
ATGAAAAAACACTATAAATTCAATACCTTTTCAAGATAAGCTGTACTGCGCATCGCTTTCTTCTGCTTTGCTGGCATACCTTTACTAAAACTGGTTTCAGCCTTTAATTGATTAAATGCGATATGCCTCAGCCCTGCAAATACTGGCGCTGCACCTTCGCGCCTAATTCGGCACTCATCTTCTTTAAATCCTACGTCTAAACGCCAATGTAATCCGTTCTCTATTTGCCAATGTTGCCGCGCTGACCTTGCCAATTCTTCCGCCGTTAAATATGCTGAACTGATATAGTACCTATAACATAACTCATTGCTTACTTTACCTTTTTCCTTTCTGTAGGAAACAATAACACCCACCGTCTTTGCACCTTCCCAGTGTATCGTTTCTGATAAATCACTTACATCATGACGCACTGCACAACACCTAAACTCCTCTCTGTTTTTTTGATAATCTGCTTCATTAAACAAAATCCCTTCAGACGCTTGTCGTGTTATCTCCGGTAATAAAGCCCCCTCTATTTGCGACAGGAGTCCTTTATGATTTGCCTTCACTGCAAGAAGGTAATTAGCTTCTTTGCTCACTATTTTTTCTGCAATTGATTTTTGACACCCCATGGCGTCAATTGTGACTAAGCACCCTTTTATCTCAAGTAACTCAAGAAGTGTTGGTAACGCTGTTATTTCATTCGACTTTTTATCAACAGGACATTGCGCTAAAACGACACCATTTTCGCATGAAAACGCACTGACCATATAAAGTGCATCGCGCCTATCTGACTGATTAAATGAGCCTTTTAAGCATTTACCATCAATAGCTACGACATCGCCCTGGGTTAACTTAGTGCATGCTTTCATCCAAGAAGAAAAAGAATCTTGAAATTGCGTCATATCGATACGGCTTAGTACGCGGGCAATTGTGTCATGACGAGGAATACCTTGCTCTAGGGGAACATATTTCCTGAGCCAATCTAATCTATCATGACCAAAATCTTCAATATCTTCCCAGCCTTGGCATCCAGACACAACAGCGCTGACGGCTAAGAATATGATATCAAATAGTTTATGAACCACTTTACCTTGTTGGCGAGGATCATCGATTGATTCGAAATATTTAAATAGCTGAATATCAAGCATGAGAATGCTCCTTGTAAAAAGGAGTATAAGATCATACTTTGAAGTCAAGGTAAAGTTCGTGATCTTGCCCTGGGTAGCTATATAGAGCACTACTTTTAAAGGCACTCTTAATCTCGTGCCACTTTCTACTAATTTGAGCGAAATAAAAGGAATTATAAACTTAAATGATCAAACTTTTCATAAGTACGCTTTGTGTATTCATTTGTTTTAATGTGTTTGGTAATACAGTAAAAAAAGACATAAAAAATATACTTAGTGGACGTTTAAACCACTTTGAAACACATGCCATATTTGTCAATTTAGAAAAGGGGCTTCCTTATCCTTCAACACTCGATAATGCACGTGTTAAAGCCGTTGAATGCTGGTTACAGGTTCCAAGAACTGAAAGCGATTTTAAGCAATTTAATACTTTTATAATTAATGCTAAAAAAGTTGTTTCTAAGAGTGTTTCATTAAGACTCAATTTAGACTTACAAACGTGTGAGGCTTTAAATTTATATGTGGGTGATGAACTAGGTAAAGCGACTACTATTTTAAACTCTGTAATTGATGAGATTCAAATTAATGGTGATATGCAATTTGAGCATGCAAATGCATTGCAGGTATTAGGGCAAATTTATCGTTCAAAAGGTCGTTTTCAAGATGCTTTTTTAGTATTTCAACAAGCCTATCAACTGTTTGATAAGGGCGATAATAATTATAATAAAGCGCTTTTACTTAGACAAATAGGACTTATTCATAGTGACTTATATAACTTTAAATTAGCCATCGAACAACTGCAAAGAGCTATTTTTGAGTTAACAGCTTATAACGAGCAAGAATGGTACAAAGCTACTGACGATCTTGCTTATGTATATGAACAAATGCAAGAAAGAGAAAAAGCAATATTACTCTATGCAGAAATATCTGAGCGAGTACATAAATATGAAGATGATGAGGGAGTTGCTTATCCTTTAGTTAAAATTGCCGAAATAAACATTCAGCTCGGCAACCTTGATCGCGCTAAATTGTTTTTAGATAAAGCAAGCAACCTTAATATAGAAAGCGATTGGGCAAAATTTATTTATTCGATAACTTGGGCTGAGTGGTTTGTAGCAAAAGGTATGAATACAAATGCGCAAGCATATTACGATCAATTTTCAAGCGAAAAACCGCAAAGTTGGTCGGTTGATTCTTATAAGCGATTTTTAGAATTTAAGCGTGTTTTAGCTGTAAATCTAAATAATTCAAAACAAGAAGTTGATGCCTTAAATGCGTTATTAAAACTGGAAAAAGCTAATTCAAAAAAAATAGCAAATCGTACTTTATTGTCTCAACAATTAGAATTTGATTGGGAGCAACGAGGCAGAGAAATTGCTAGGCTCGAACAGTTAACCAATATTAACAATAAATTATTAGAAGCCTCTAACAGCAAAGCGTTTTGGCAAATTGCTTCATTAATTTTTGCTATTACACTCGCTATTATTTTAGCCTTAATTGCATATAAACAATCAGTTCATAAACAGCGATTTAAAACGCTTGCTTTAAAAGATGAATTAACAGGTATAGCTAATCGCAGGGCAATATTTACATTTAAAAAACGCGCTATTAATAAAAGTGTATCTTCAGGCAAAGCATGCTCTTTAATTGCAATTGATATAGATTACTTTAAGCAAGTAAACGACACCTACGGGCATGATATAGGTGATGAACTCATTATTTCTGTTGTAAAAAGCATATCAAAAAATATTAGAGAAACAGACTGTGTGGGTAGAGTAGGTGGTGAAGAGTTTTTAGTGGTTTTGGCTGATACTCAGTTAGATTCTGCTTTAGAAGTAGCGCACCGAATACGCGAGAATATTGATTCGTGTGTTCATACACCGCATAAAATTAAATCAACGGCAAGTATGGGTGTTATCGAGGTTATACAAGGAGAAAGCCCAGTGGATGCATTTAAACGAGCCGATATACATTTGTATACAGCAAAAAATACAGGCCGAAACAGGGTTGTTTCATAATAAAGTAACTTATTTTATACTTAGGGCGTGTTGAACTTTAGTGGTTGAATTTGCAGCAGTGTGTTTGGTATTTAAGCAAGGCAGAGTCTATGTTGTGTGGTTGTTCCCCATAAATAGGCGATAACGTAGCATAAAGGCAAGACATGCGCTGCCTCTTGGGTTCTTTCTAGGGACGATTGACTCTTTGTTGCTCGGTTTTTACTTATTCTTACATGGATGTAAGTCATTAGAATAAGACTCAAGCACTGTTTGTCTTATCCCTTCTATCTGGTTAATACACTCTATTGAACTTGACAGTAAAGCGTTTGTAAATTGTTCTTCAGAGTTACTAATAGGACTGCTGAACGATGTTTTTAATGAGTCGTTCTCATTGCTTAAAGAGGTGTTTTTAGCGCGTAAGTACACAATTTCTTTTTGTAGTTCGTCATTTTTATTTTTTACTGATGAATACGTCTTACTTAAAACAAACATTTGTATATCCTGAATTTTAATTAAATATTTATCTACTCCCTGATTATAGATGGTAATTCTATATGAGCATGTATTTATGCTATTTAGGTACTAGGGGGGGTAAACGTCATTACCAAAGCTTAACGACTCTTTAAATAACTTATTCAAAACTAAGTTAATGCCATTTAACCTCTCCTTAACCCTCGACCGAATAAGCTATGTGCAATGGTATGAATTAGGCATAGTTAAATGGTTTATTTTAAAAAGCACTCAACCGGTTTTTTACTTGCACTTAGTTGCACACTTGCTGCATGCAGTAGTCAGCCAAGCTATCAAGGTAATAGTACTGAGCAGCCGCTAAAGCAACATGCAAACTGGCAGTACACGCAAAGTAACGCACAGCAAGTAAATTATATTACCGATTTGGTGAATGTAGATGGTCTTGACTCACTGATTGAGCAAGCGATTGCTAATAATCCATCATTTAATCAAGTGCATGTCGCATTAAAACTAGCCTATGCACAGCGTGATGTAACGGCTGCAAATCAGTGGTTTAGTATAGATGCAGGGTTTGACGCCCAGCGCAGTGAAAGCGATGGTACACAATATAGCTCATCAGTGGGGGTAAGTTGGGAGGCTGATATATGGCAAAAAATTGCTGATAATGTGGCCGCGCAAGATATGACCATCGCCAGTAATAAAGCGACTTATCAAGGTGCAAAAGACGCGTTAGTTGCAAGTGTTATTCGTACCTATTTAAATATTGTTTTACAACAAAATTTGCTGGATATAGAGCAGCAACGTTTAGTTGTTTTGCAAAATAACGAAGACAGTATTGTTGAGCGCTATCAATATGGATTAGGTGATTTAGAGGCGCTTGATACCGCACGAGCTAGCACGTCATCAACGCGTGCAACCATTGCTAACTATCAAGAACAAATAGCAAAAGCAAAACGTGCTTTAATGCTAATTGTTGGCACAAATAAACTTGAGGGTCTGCCAGATACCTTAACACTGCCGAACGTTATTGAGCCACTAAGCACCTTACCAGCGCAAGACCTAGCACGGCGACCTGACTTGCAAAGTGCTTATTACGATATTCAGGCAAAGCATTACTTGGTTGATGTATCGTATAAAGAATTACTGCCTAGCATTTCGCTTTCAGCGTCATTAAGTGATTTAGCAAGCACCCCAAGCCAAGCATTATTAGCCAGCCCAGTGTGGAGTTTATTGGGGAGCTTAACTGCGCCTTTATTTGAAGGCGGTGCATTACGGGCGCAAGTTGATATAACAAAACTTAATGCTGAACAAGCATTTTGGCAGTACCAAGACACTCTATTAAATTCGGTAAACGAGGTAGAAAATGCCCTCGGACAGGAGCAGTCATTAACCGAGCAACGACTACAAATAAGCAATGCGCTTGCCAGCGCTAAAAGCAGTTTTAGTAACTATCAAAGTAAATATCAACAAGGCTTGGTTGATATTTTAGATTTGCTAACAGTGCAACAAAAAGTATACGACCTGCAAGCTCAACTTAGTCAAATAAACTACACCCTTTTAACTAACCGCATAGATTTAGGCCTTGCTTTGGGCCTTGGAGTATCGTCATGAGAATTTCGCCAACACCTGCTGTTGTAACCCTTGTTGCAATTATTAGTATAGGGCTTGCTGTTGCGTATAACGCTAAAAAAATGGATGAACAAGCTAATAGCTCAAAATCTGCCACAGTTAGAACTATCGCACCAAATGTATCGGTAATTAATGCTGTTGCGGGTACTTACCAAGCTTATGTGAACGGACATGGTCAAGCAAAGGCGCATTGGACACTGACCTTAAAAGCACAAGTTAAAGGCGAAGTGACTAATATGAGTGAGCAATTTGCAACCGGGAACTTTGTATCTAAAGGGCAGGTGTTTGCACAAATAGATAATACTGAATACTTACAAGCCCTCGCAAATGCCAAAGCCACACTCGCTGATGCGAAACTCGCGTTACAAGAAGAGCAAGATTTAGGGGAGCAAGCAAAACGTGAATGGGAACGCTCAGGTGTTACGCAGGCGCCAAGCTCACCACTGGTATTTAGAACCTTGCAGCTAGAAGCCGCGCAAGCCACGCTTGATGACGCCCAATATGCACTTAAAACTACACAGCGTGATGTAAATAATACCCAGTTAAGTGCTCCGTTTGATGGTGTTATTTTATCGCGAGATATCGATTTAGGTACTTATGTTGGTATTGGCGATACGCTTGCCACATTAAACAGCACTGACAAAGTAGAAATAAACGTGCCGCTTTCATTGAATCAGTGGCAAAATCTGGCAAATAATAAGTCAAATGAGGTTATTTTAAGTGATGTAGCTACTAATACCAAATGGACTGGTTACATTGATCGTTTTGAACAACACCTAGACGAAAGCTCTCGCCAGCGCAGCGTTATAGTTGCTCTTGATAAACCGTTTGAGCAAGCGACGCCATTATTACCAGGTACATTTTTAGAAGTTGAAATTGCTGGTAAACAATTAAGTAACGTAATTGAACTGCCTGCTTCAGCGGTATCGCAAGATGGCTTAATTTGGTACGTGAATGATAAAAACAACTTAGTAAGCACACAAGCCAATAAAGTATTTGAGCGTGGAGATTACGTATATATTTCACCAATAGAGGGTGTTAGTAATTTAAAAGTAGTTGTGCGTCCACTTGTTAGTTATTTAAACGACATGAGGGTAAATCCAATTGTTGAAGGGGTACAATAATGAGCCCTCATCAACCACCTCAAGTACCTAGCAGTAATAATCCGTTGCACGGTATTATTAACTGGTTTGCAAATAACTCTGTTGCCGCTAATTTATTGTTAATAAGCGTGATTGTAATGGGGATTATGTCGCTTTCTACGTTGCGTAAAGAAGCTTTTCCGAGTTTGGAGCCTGATACTGTTTCGGTATCAGTTGTTTATGACAGTGGTGATGCATTACAAGCTGAAGAGGGGATTGCGCTCAAAATAGAAGAAGCTCTTGAAACAGTACAAGGTATAAAGCGCATTACCTCTACCTCTGATGCTAGCGGCAGTCATATCAGCATTGAAAAAGAAACAGATTATTCACTAGATGAGCTACTCTTTGATGTAAAAAATCAAGTTGATGCAATTAACAACTTCCCTGTTGATGCTGAGCAACCTGTTATTGATAAAGCGCGCAGGCAAGATCATGCATTAACACTACAGCTTTTTGGGGATGCAGATCGCCATACATTACAAAACCTAGGTGAAAAACTTAAAGCCGATTTATTAGCGCAATCAGGTATTACTGATGTAACTCAGTCGGGTGTTCTCGATCCGATGATGTCAGTAGAAATCGATGAAGGTAAATTACAAGCCTATGGATTAACCATTAGTGACATAAGTGAGGTGATTAATAACGAGTCATCAAGCCCACTATCAACTAGTTTACGCGATAGCAGTAAAATTATACGTCTGAAAGCGGCTGACCAAGCTTACTGGCAGCGCGACTTTGCCAATATCGTTTTACTCACTACCGCATCTGGCGCACAAATCAAATTAGGTGATGTTGCTATTGTTAGCGACAGCTTTTCTGAAGATAACAACTCACTAAGTCGTTATAACCAACAAAATGCAGTCGGCGTTGAAATTCTAATGGGTGATACCAGCGACATAATCACCATTGTTGAGCAGGCTAATAATGTAATAAAAACGTGGCACGAAAGTGGTCTATTACCTCAAAATGTAGAGCTAGAAAGCTGGAATGACAAAAGCACCATGATCACCGAACGTTTATCGCTACTGACTAAAAACGCGGTGACCGGTATTATTATGGTGTTTGTAATACTAGCCATATTTTTAAATGTACGTGTGGCTTTATGGGTTGCTGGTGGCTTGCCATTTGTATTTTTTGGCACGCTGTATTTTATGACCGATGGCTACACCGCACTGACCATAAACGAAATGACTACCTTCGGCTTTATTATGGCGCTGGGCATAGTGGTAGACGATGCCGTTGTTGTCGGCGAGAGTATTTACACTACACGTAAAAAACATGGCGATACAATAAACAACACGGTTTTGGGTACAATGAAAGTAGCTGTACCGACAATATTTGGGGTATTGACCACTGTTGCTGCATTTATGGCATTGTCGAATGTATCTGGTAATCTAGGTAAAATTTACTCTCAATTTGCCACTGTAGTGACCATCTGTTTACTGCTTTCGCTCGTTGAATCAAAGCTTATATTACCCTCGCATTTAGCCCATGTAAGTACCAAGCGCCAAATTAAAAAAGGGTTAAGTGGGGTATGGTCTAAAATACAACATGGCGCCGATAGCGGTCTAAATTGGTTTAGCAAAAACATTTATTGTAAGGTTATTGAACTCTCATTGCGCTTTAGATATGCAGTCGTTGCTGGGTTTATTGCTTTTTTTATACTCGTCATAGGTATGCCAATGACAGGTGCAGTAAAAGTAGGTTTTTTCCCAAGCATTCTGGGCGATACCGTATCCGCCAACTTGGTTATGCAAACTGATGCTGCTTATGGTCAAACAAACAAAAACTTACTAATGCTTGAGCAAAGTGCAATACAAGCTGAGCAAAACTTAATGACTAAGTTTAATTCAGATAAAAGCGAAATAACCAGTTTACAAGTAATTAGTAGCAACGATACAAGTGGTACGGTAAGCGTTGAGCTATTAGATGATGGCGCTTTCACTGCAAGTGAATTTGCTCAAGAATGGCAGCGTTTAGCCGCAAGTCCTGAGGGCAGTAAAAAGCTACAAATATTAGCTACGCGTAAAATGGTTGATAATTTTAAAGTTGAGCTTAAAGCATGGGACGACGAAACCGTAATGGCAGCGGGCGCACTATTTAAAGAGCACTTACAAAATACGGCAGGGGTTAACGGAATAGACGACAATTTAAATCCCGGTCAACCGCAGTTAAAATTTACACTAAGCGCGCAAGGTCGCGCCCTAGGTATGGATACCGCGAGCTTATCAAAGCAAATACTGCAAGCCTTTGGCGGCGCAATTGTACAGCGTTATCAACGTAATAAAGACGAAATAAAAGTACGTGTACGTTATCCAGAGAACGCCCGTCAAACACCTGCCGATATTATGCAATCGCGTATCCGATTGCCTGATGGCACCGTTGTACCGCTTGTAAACGTAGCGACAATTAACAGTGAATACCAACACGATGAAATAACGCGTATTGATGGACTTCGTGCAATTTATTTAAGTGCGCAAGTAGATAAAGATGTGATTGCTCCAAACGAATTAGTGGCTGATTTACAACGCGACTTAATACCAGAATTAACTCAGCAATTTCCTACTTTGAATATTCATTTTGCGGGTGAAGCTGAAGAGCAAGACGAAACAACAGGGTCAATGTACGCCATGTTTGTCGCTGCTTTATTAGTTATATATGTACTGTTGGCTATTCCGCTTAAATCGTATGTTCAACCTATGTTGATCATGGTAGCAATTCCGTTTGGTGTAGTTGGTGCAATACTTGGGCATTGGTGGAACGACTTAACCATTAGCATATTGTCATTAAACGGTATATTGGCGCTCAGTGGTGTGGTGGTAAACGACAGCCTATTACTTGTTTCGCGTTTTAACGAACTAACAAAAGAAGAGGATATGAATACGCATGATGCCATAGTTGAGTCGTGTACGAGTCGTCTGCGTGCTGTTTTACTAACCTCAATTACAACTTACGCAGGCTTGGTGCCGCTTCTTAGTGAAACCTCAATTCAGGCACAATTTTTAATCCCTGCGGCTGCATCACTTGGTTACGGTATTTTGTTTGCCACGGTTATTACTTTAATTCTTATACCTGCGTTGTTGATGATTCAAACCGACGCTAAACGCGGTATAGCTACTATGCTAAAATCGCTAGGTGCTAAAAATAAAACGCAGGAAACAGCCTCTTAATGATAAACGTACTACTGGTTGAAGACGACATAGACTTGGCAACTACCATTGTTGATTATCTCGAAATAGAGTCAATAGAGTGTGACCATGCAAGCAATGGCGTAATGGGTTTAAATTTAATAGAACGTAATCAATATCAAATGATTATATTAGATGTAAGCATGCCAAAAATGGATGGTTTAACCATGTGCAAAACATTACGTGAGCGAGGCATTGATACACCAGTATTAATGCTGACAGCGCGTGATAGCCTCGACAATAAGCTTGAGGGATTTGCAGCCGGTAGTGACGATTATCTCGTAAAACCATTTGCTATGAAAGAGTTAGTAGCGCGCGTTAAAGTATTAGCAAAACGCAAAAGTGGTGAAGTAAAACGCCTTACATTTGCTAATTTAACACTTGATTTAACCGCGCATACGGCAACAGTCGAAGCAGGTAACTTAAAGCTATCTCCTATTACTTTTAAGTTATTAGAATTACTTATTAGAGAGCAACAAAAGCCAGTTACCCGACACGCAATTATGCAAGCCATTTGGGGAGAAGAGCAGCCCGACAGTAACAGCCTAAAAGTACATATTTACCATTTACGAAAACAGTTAGAGCAAGCTAATTGCCAAGCGGTACTTGAGACAATTCCCAGTGTAGGGTTTGTATTAAAACTAAAAAATGAGACACATGCATGAAAATAAGACCTAGTTTAAGGTTGTACTTTTTTGTCAGCATGGTGCTTTTAAGTTCGTTAATGGCTATTGGTTTTTCGTTTTTAAGTGTTAGCTATTTTACCGATGGTTTAGACAAAGGCTTGAATGGCGTAATGCATGCACTTTCGCAATCGGCTGAAGTTAAAAACGGGCAACCGAAAGAAATGATTGGCTTTAAAATAGCGAGTCGTTGGGAGGATGTGCCAAATGAGATTAAGAAACGTTTTATAAAGCCTACAGAGCGAGGTATATTGCAAAAAAGCCAAGAAAAAACAGCGTTTTTTTCTATGCCAAAAGACTTATATTTTGTTGTGTATTTTGAAAGCTCTACTGGTGAAGCTCGTTATGTATCACGTATTATGCTTGAGGAAAACCGCCTTCCAAAAAAAGGAACACCCGAAAAACCAATACAAAGGTTATTATGGATAGCGTTAACAGGGATGACGGCAATAGCGCTGTTTACCTTCTTTTTGTTTATGGTAATGAAAAAAATAGCAAAGCCTGTAGAGTCCCTGCGGGGTTGGGCTAAATCGTTAAATCAAACAAATTTACAACAGGTGCCACCTGACTTTACTTACAATGAGCTAAATACGTTGGCAACCTTAGTGCGCAGCAGTTTACTTTCGGCTCATGATAGCCTTGAGCGAGAGCAGCGCTTTTTAAGTTATGCAAGCCACGAGTTGCGTACGCCAATTTCGGTTATTCGCAGCAACGTTGAGTTACTTAACAGACTAAGCGAAAAAGCGCCTTTAAGCGATAAACAACAACTTACACTGCAGCGAATAGAGCGCGCCGGTTTAACCATGAGCGATTTAACCGAGACGTTATTGTGGCTTAGCAGAAATGACGACCAGCAAAGTGCACCAGAGCCCCTAAATCTAGCCGTTAAAATAACAACCTTGGGTAACGAGCTCGATTACTTACTCAATTCAAAACAAGTTGATGTACTTATAAATACCGATAACCAAAATACGACTATTAATACCGAAGCCACCGCATGCCACATAGTACTTACAAATTTAATACGCAATGCGTATCAGCATACGCAACAAGGGCAAGTGCGTATTACTCAACAAGGTAGCCGCGTAATTATAGTAAATAGCAGCGCACAAACTGATACGTCACACGTTACTAATAACGCAAATAAGACTACCAATATTGGCTACGGTTTAGGATTAGAGTTAAGCGAAAAAATAATAAAACGACACGGTTGGGTATACGAAGTAAACGACATGCCAGGGCGTTATGAAGTGATGGTCGATTTTAGTTAATAGACTTTTTAATACTTAGATTTTTTACATTCAAAAATATTTAATTTAACGCTGAGAATATAAAAAACTTAGTGATAGTAATGTGTTAAGTAATTTGTTAAAACTATAAATAGTAAAGAATACTAACGATAGACTTACATGGAGTGTTAATTCATATGTTCAAATTCATAATTATTTTAATCTCAATTATTTCTTTCAATGCGTTGGCTGCAGAGGAGGTTAAACTTGGAATTTCAGGGAACGTTAGCGCTGATGGTTTTTTTAGCCCGACGGTAACGTCATTTGTTATTGAAAAAGTAAAGCCTAATTCACCCGCTGAAAAAGCAGGGATTGTTGCAGGACAGAAAATCATTTCTATAGAAGGCTGTAAGATTCCGGGATGCCCTGCCAGTGAAGCAAAAGAATTAATGCGCAAGGAGTCTGGAGAGATTTTACAATTACTTTTAGAGAATGAAGATGGTAGCAAGGTACCTTTAAAAATCCCTATGAATGCTTGGTAAACCTAAGACGTTTTTAAAATACCTAAATATACCCAGCCTATAAAGCATGTTTATTCCCAAAGCGTGGGTTTGTGTAAATGAACTAGGCGCAGTAAATGTTGGCAATGTTAGCGAGCTTTTGGAGTACTACTTACTCGGTTTATATGTAGGTTACTGCTTAAAGTAATTGGGATAGATTAAAAAGGTTTGATCAGTAATAACCTTATTTAATTAATGAATACATTGGTATTGCGTTAAATACGGCAATACCAATGATTATTAGACTAAAGCTTATAAATCGCTGCGCCAACCCATGCCAGACTCTTCCATTAAACGCTCGTAAACACCTTCTATGTTAAGCGGTAACCATGCATCAAACTGTTTAAAGTCACTAAATTGGTCTAACTTTACATTTTGTTTAATTTCGTCAAGTGTATTACCGGCTAAAACGCCTGCGGTTACTTGGCTATATAAAAGTTCTAAATAACTTAAGTAACGCGCTACATCAGCCTTGTTGCCAATATCGGCATGTCCGCCTACAAAAGTATCAAAGTCATATTTGAGTACCGCTTGGGTTGAGTTAATCATGCCTTGAATATCGTAGCTCCACAGTTTTTGCCACGGCATTCTGCCAATAACAATCCAATCAACCACAAACAACGTTTTTTGCTTTTCGAATAATACACTAACCGAACCACGACCATCGTTTGGACCATGATAGTTAAGCTTTACTGTTGAATCACCAAGGGTAAGCAGTAGCTCGTTATCAAAGGTAAGGTTGGGTGTTACGGTTTTCATTTGTGTGTTTTTAATATCTTGCGCAGCGAGTTTATGCGCTACAAAAGTGGTGTGCGGGCTTTTGAATACCTCGGCGCCGTAAATATGATCGCTGTGATTATGACTGTAAATTACATATTTTACCGGCACGTTATAGCGAGTTTTAATTTGCTCTTTTAACCAGGTGGCGGCTTTTTTATTAAGTGGGTCGGTAACAATTGCGCCCTCAGGAGTGATTAAAAATACTGAGCGGTGTCTGTCGTCTATAAAGCGGTGTAAGCCATCGCCTAAGTCTTCTATTTCATAGGCTTGTGTGGCAAAGCCTATAAATAATAGGACTGTAGTTAATAGTTTTTGTAGCAAGCAGGGCATACACCATTCCTTTTAAATTGATTAAATTAATAACGCTATTAAAAGAAGAAAGCACAAAGCCGTAAAAAATTTCAGTGATTGGTTTAATTAAAGCTTAAAGCTTAAAGCTTAAAACTAAGCCTAAACTTAAGTAAAAGGATCAAATATAAGGATGAAATAAAAAGCCATTATAAAAATGGCTTTAGATAGGCTGGTTGGGTTTATCTCTGTGTTAGTTGTTGGTTTATTTCTTCAAAGATACTCGCGTCGTCTATGGTTGAAGGTATTTGTAGTTCTTCGCCATCAATTAGTTGGCGTAAATTTTTACGTAATATTTTACCTGAGCGTGTTTTGGGTAATCTATCTACACTGACTATATTTTTAAGGCACGCAATAGCGCCAATCTGATTACGAACACTTAGAACAAGCGCTTGTTCTACGTCGGTACTTGAGCCCATAAAATCATTTTTAAGCACGATCATTCCCATAGGGAGTTGCCCTTTTAGAGGATCGTTTACACCAAAAACAGCGCATTCAGCAACAGCAGGGTGCGCAGCTACTATTTCTTCCATTTCGCCGGTAGAAAGCCTATGTCCCGCTACATTTATAACATCGTCGGTTCTGCCCATAATAAATAGGTAGCCGTCTTCATCAATATAACCGCCATCACCAGATAAATAATAACCTTCGTATTCATTTAGGTAGCTTGCTTTAAAGCGAGCGGTATCTTGCCAAATGGTTGGAAGGCAACCTGGCGGAAGGGGCAGTTTAATTACTACGGCGCCTTGCTCGTTAGCTGCGCATTCATTGCCATCCATATCCAATATTCGCACATCAAAACCCGGAGTAGGGACGGTGGAACTGCCAGGTTTTGTTGCTAGGTACTCAAGCCCTACAGGGTTACAAGCAATAGCCCAGCCGGTTTCTGTTTGCCACCAATGATCGAGCACTGGCAGTTTAGTTTTTTCTTTAAGCCACTCGTAAGTGGGAGGGTCTAATCGCTCGCCTGCTAAAAACAAACGTTTTAAGCTAGAGGTATTATATTGGTTAAAACCATCAGCATTTGGATCTTCTTTTTTAATCGCTCTAAATGCAGTGGGGGCACTAAATAATGCATTTACTTTATACTCTTCAACCACACGCCAAAATGCACTAGCATCGGGCGTTTTAACGGGTTTACCTTCATATAATACGGTCGCGCAGCGATACATTAGCGGCGCGTAAACTATATAAGAATGCCCAACTACCCAGCCAATGTCAGACGCTGCCCAAAATACGTCGCCGGGCTTCATACCATAAACGGTTTCCATGCTGTATTGCATTGCTACTGCATGACCGCCATTTTCACGCACTACGCCTTTGGGTGTGCCTGTCGTGCCAGAGGTATATAAAATATAAAGCGGATCATCTCCATTTACAGGCACCGGATCTGCGCCTGCAGCCGTTTGCATTGCCTGAGCCCAATCTATGNCGGTGACTTGTGGGCGCTGAAAAATAACGCAGTGTTCTACTTTGTGCACAGCTAAGTCTATTGCATTATCTATAAGTGGTTTGTATTCAATTACGCTGTTTACTTCAACACCACATGAGGCGCTAAGTATAAGTTTAGGTTTGGCATCATCAATACGTACAGCCAGCTCGTGCGCAGCAAACCCACCAAATACTACAGAATGAATCGCCCCTAAGCGAGCGCACGCCAACATACCAATAACCGCTTGTGGGATCATTGGCATATAAATAACAACGCGGTCGCCTTTTTTCACACCTAACGATTGTATTACGCCTGCAAATTTAGCCACTTCTTGTTGTAGTTGTGAGTAGCTATAAGTTTGCTTGGTATTGGTGACAGGGGAGTCGTAAATTAGTGCCGTTTGCTCGCCAAATCCGGCAATAACGTGTTGGTCTAGCGCTAAAAAACTAGTATTTAATTGCCCGTCGCTAAACCAATGGTAAAGCCCGTCGTCGTCTTGTGTGTATGCTTGCTTTGGTGTTTTATACCATGGAATATTTTTACTTTGTTCAAGCCAAAACTGTGTGGGGTTTTGCTTAAATGTATTATATTGCTGTTGATACTCGCCTGACATGTAAGGCTCCTAAAACTAAATTTGTATGTGAGAGACCTTACAAAATGTAGGCTCTTTTTAACAGGCAGGCTATTCGACCTTGGTCGGTTAAAAGTTAATCAGTACACTGGTTTTAAAAATACAAAATTGACAATACAAAGCGTGTGGTTCAGCATGGCGGGCAGTAAAAATAAGAGAAAACACGATATGAGTAACGTAGTTAGAGTGGGTGTGGCGGTTATCATAAAGCATCAAAACACAATTTTACTAGGTGAGCGTATTGGTGCGCACGGTGCTAATACATGGGCAACACCTGGTGGGCATTTAGAGTTTGGTGAAAGTGTTGAGCAATGTGCAATACGAGAAGTGTTTGAAGAAACAGGTTTAAAGGTAAGTAAAATTTCTAAGCTTGATTTTACCAATGATATTTTTACAGCAGAGAACAAACACTATATTACGCTGTATGTAAAAGCTGATTTTGAAGGCGGAGAGCCTGAGCTTAAAGAGCCTAATAAATGTTTACAGTGGCGCTGGTGCGATATTAATAATCTACCAACGCCACTGTTTATATCACTAAAAAATTACTTATCTGAGGCTGTATTAGCCTAGGGTCTGTTGATCTTTGCGGATTAAAATTTGTTCAAACTAGGGGCTGTTTAATCGCGGCGCGAGATTTGTAACCTAGTGGGCTAAGTAAAAACCGAGCAACAAAGAGTAAATAGCCCCTAGGAAGAACCCTTTGGGCAGCGCCTGTTTGGCATTAATGCTACGTTATCGCCTATTTATGGGGAATAACCACACTGCATAGGCTCTGCCTTGCCTAAATACCAAACAGACTGCTGCAAATTTAACCTTGAAAGATCAACAGACCCTAATGTGTTAACCTCTAAGGCGTTATTTTGTTGGCGGTGTCGCAGGGCTCAACTCTAGTTTACTAAAGCTTACTTGAGCGTAATCGCCATTTTGTTTATCTGTAGTCCAATCGCCAGTACCTAAACAACCTGGGTACCAAATACCTTTCGCGCTTTTAGTACTACATTGGTTATAAGCACCGGCTTTAAAGTAATGCCAATCTGCTGCATAGCCATGTGGATGATCTTTTTCGTCTACTTTGCCATAAGCATCTACGTTATTACCTAAGTTAATAGAGTAGTTAACGTCTTCTTTGCCTTGTGCGCTAAATGTAAGGTGCATAACATTTTTATACACATTTACCGTGTAGCTAAATTCTTCACCTAGTGCAATACCGGCGTTGCCTGGCTCGTTAGGATTTTCCCATGTATTACCCCAAACAGGGTAAGTAATGTCTTTACGGTCAGGATTTGTTTTAGCTAAGTTACGTTCGTAGTTCCAAAAAACTGAGCCTGTTTTATGTCCTGGCCATTTTTTGTAATATATTTTAAGTGGCTCATTACCCCAACCAAATCCAAGTTTAGTATCAATAAGTGCCTGATCTTTACCTGCGTGAATTTGCCCTACAACAACCGAGTAAGCCGCTTTTTTATCAGGGTCGGTAGCGCGTAGTGCAACGTGATCTACCTTTAACGTTGCTTCCATTTTTCCACCAACAGAACCAAATCTGTCAGATAGCGGGTGAACAGCTAAAGCAAAATTGTTTTTAGAATGTTTAGTTTTAATTTTAGTATTTGATCCACGGATCATCTGTCTAAGTTCACTACGGGTATTAGTAGAGTTAGCACTTGTAAGCGCTTTATTAGGGGAGGTAAATACCATGTAGCCTTTTTCATCAAGGTAGAAAAAATCAGGGTGTGCGTAAGTCTGAATTTCTTCTACATCTATTTCATCAATTTTACCGTCGTTGTTTAAATCTACTGGTACATTTATTTTCCAGTGTGATAAATCAAATTTACTTGCAGGTACTGGTGCATCGCTTTGCTGGTTATTGCTTTGCGTGCTTGTACAAGCGGTAAAAAGTAAAGGGGTGATAACGGCTAAAGCCGTAAGTTTAAATGTGGATGTATTTTTTATCATTATTGTCTCTGTGTGATGAAGTAAAAATTGCGCGGTACTGATATCGCTTAACTTTAATCTAACATACCAATTTAAAAATTAAAACTTACCAATTTGTGATTTTTTAGAATGCATTACTATTTACATACTTGGCTTTTGGTTAACCAATTATTTTGGTTGTTTTTATTACATATTTTTGTGGGTATTGAGCTAGGGGGCAGGAGTTTTTGTAATATAGCTTGGTATTCAACACTTACTTTTGTGTTTTTAATACTCTAATAGGTTACTAAGTAGTGCGTTTGTTTAGAGTAAAATAAAGAGTTGTAAGCTGTAACTTAATTGATTGGCTTTTTACTTCTAGGTGCGCCAAGGGTGATACAAATATGGCAAATACATACCGATAAAAATGCACTTATTCCAAGTGCGCCACCATAGCCATCAAGCCGTGGGACTAAATACTCAAAAAGTATTGAAAAAATAATAGCGGAGTTAGTCACTGTATATATGCCAAAACGGTGTGGGGCGCTCATACCTATAAAGGTACCGCCAAAAAATATAATGCTGTAAAGATCTGGATTTAAATTTAGCGCGCTAAAAATTAAGTAAGCAATTATAGACAGCGAAGCAGAAGCTCTTATGGCGTCAAAGCGATTATGCTTTGCTAAAAAAAAGGTTAAGAATGCGCCAAGCAGTGTTAAAAGAGGATACTCAAGGCTCATAGTACAATTCCTTTAGCTAAAACAAATATAGCAACGCTTGCAAAGGCAACGCTGCCAAGTTTTCCACCAAAACCAGTAAACATATTCATAGTAAGCACATACAAACTAGCGCCTATAAGCGAAATAATCGCAATTTCCCAATAACTGGTTATTAAATTAGTAGAGCACATACCAGCAAAACTACCTGCATAAATAGCAGCATAAGGATGATTTTTAACACTTTTAGGAAACGGTATAAATGATCCGATAAGTCCTGTTAATGCTGCCGAAATAACTAACGGCACATTAAATGTTGTATGCATCACAAAGCAGGATATAAAACCCATAAAAAAAGTGATGTATTTTAAAGATAAGAATTTAATCATAGTGCGCGCATTTTAAAGTAACCCTTTTAGGTTTAAAAGCATTGCCTGCAAATATAATGGCATAAGTAATGATTAATTTTGATAAGGCTAGTTTTTAAACATTATTTAGGTATTAAATATGCTTATTTATAATGCTGTTAATGTTCTATAAATTACAATTTATGTATAATGAGCGTAATTTAGTATATTAAATGAGTTAACCAAGGGTAATTTATGTCGAACTGTTTGCATCTGGCTATTCCGGCCGGCGATTTAAAAGTGACTAAAGCGTTTTATTGTGACGTGCTTGGTTGTAAAACGGGTAACAGTGAAGAAGGTCGTTGGGTTGATATTGACTTTTGGGGTAACGAATTAACATTGCATCAAAGTGTTGAGCGCCTACCTACAGTACGCCACGACGTAGATATGGGTGCTGTATCTGTGCCACATTTTGGTATTCATTTATCAGAAACCGACTTTAACGATTTAAAAGTACGAATTGAAAGCGCGGGAATAGAATATCTTGATAAGCCTTACCGTCGTTTTATTGGTAATGAGTTTGAACAAGAAACATTTTTTATTGAAGATCCAAATGGCAATGTGCTTGAAATGAAAACAATGGTTAACCCAGACGTTTTATTTAAAAAAGTATAGTTTGCACCCGTGCTATTTAAAGCCACTTTTATAGTTAACACCATTCAGTTAAGCATGCTTTGACTTAATGGTGTACCGAGTCTTTGAAATTCGAACGGTCCTACTTTTGGGCCGTTTTCTTTTTTCTGGAAGAATATAACGTTTCACTCGTTCTCGCATTGCCCTTAATTTCTTTGGAATTGAACCTGGCGAAGCGATGGCACACCAGAGTATTTCATCCTGTATATCCCGCAAAGCCATGACAAAACTAATTCTCAGCGGGGAGACTTTAGCCTCTTTGGCTATTCGACTTATCTCTACTCGAATTAAATTGTAGGCTAGCAATATACCCCATAGCTCTTGATTGACTCCATCCACAGTCTGACTACGCAAAAGAATACTATCCTCAAGCATCTGGTGTTTTATTTCTCCATAGCTATTTTCAATTTCCCAGCG
>NZ_AUTQ01000192.1 GCF_000498095.1 Pseudoalteromonas sp. TB64 | reverse complement strand
CCGCCACTTGCAGCCACTTTATCTATTGATACACTCAAAGGTATGCCAGCATTTTTAATACGCTGTAATTGAGAAGCTGCAAGACCATATCCATGCACTACACCACCGCCACTTTCTAAGCGAATGAGTACTTTATCTTTACTAGGATCTGCTATTGAAATGATAGCCGTAATTTCTTCTCTCAAGCTCTCTACTTCATGAGCATCCATACTGCCAATAAAATCAATTACATATAATCGAGATTTAGGTTCATCTTTTTCAGTTTTTTTACTTTGTGCTTTTAACTGTTTTTGATGTTCTTTGAGCTCTTTTTTACCCAAGGTACTTAGTAAAAAACTTTCTTTAATATCTTTTAATTGCTTAGATATATCGTCTATCTGTATCTCACCTTTTTTAGCTTTTGGTTTAACAGCAGCGCCTACTACTAAAATTAAAATAGTCGCTATAGCAATGACAAAAGTAAGCGTTTTAGCTAAGAACAAACCGTATTCGTATAAAAATCCCAACTGTTTTCTCCATTTATAAATTTCAGCTAATTTAGCATGCTTTATAACGCCAATCTATCTTGAAAGACACACACAGAGCACTTTCTTACTTTTAAGCGAGGCAAAAAAATTATACAAAAAATAGAGTTAAAATGAGTAAAGGATAATTTAAAAAAGAATATAAACGTATAACTTAAAGGTTGTTTTGTCTTTGGAGGTTCAATTTGTAGCAATATGTTGGGTTTTTAAATAAGTCCTGTCTATGTGGGTAGTGAATAGCGATGGGTAGTCGATAAAGATGTATAAATACCCCTCTAACAACTTAAGTTTTAATTAATTTTGATTGGGTTAATTTAGACTTGGATTTGATAATAAAAAGCCACTTTACAGTTAACACCATTCAGTTAAGCATGCTTTGACTTAATGGTGTACCGAGTTTTTGAAATTCGAACGGTCCTACTTTTGGGCCGTTTTCTTTTTTCTGGAAGAATATAACGTTTCACTCGTTCTCGCATTGCCCTTAATTTCTTTGGAATTGAACCTGGCGAAGCGATGGCACACCAGAGTATTTCATCCTGTATATCCCGCAAAGCCATGACAAAACTAATTCTCAGCGGGGAGACTTTAGCCTCTTTGGCTATTCGACTTATCTCTACTCGAATTAAATTGTAGGCTAGCAATATACCCCATAGCTCTTGATTGACTCCATCCACAGTCTGACTACGCAAAAGAATACTATCCTCAAGCATCTGGTGTTTTATTTCTCCATAGCTATTTTCAATTTCCCAGCG
>NZ_AUTQ01000191.1 GCF_000498095.1 Pseudoalteromonas sp. TB64 | reverse complement strand
CCGCCACTTGCTAACGCAACAGTGTTAACATTAAACAATGGATCAATCGTTTCAGCCATTGGGGTATTTGCTTGGGCTATAAAAGCAGGAGCAACAATAGAGCCTAAAGAATGCCCTACATACGTTACGTCGCTACTATTAATAGTTGTATCGTTGATAAAATTCAAACCCAAACGCAAGCCTAATAAGTCAGCTGCTGATTGGCGTAAACTGTCTCTAGCAACAAGCAATGAGCTTAAGTTCATATAACTAAGTACAGAACCTGTTGTTGCATTAAAATCATCATTTCCATCGCCATCAACATCAATACCACGTTCGCCGTGTCTTGGATGATCAATCGCTACCGTTGCAAATCCTTGAATTGAAAGCTGAGCTGTTAATGCCAGCATGCTTTCTTTATTGGTCGTTATACCGTGCTGCATAATAACAACAGGCCAACCATTTTCAGGCATTTCAATAGCTGATAATTGTAGCTGTGCACGTACACCATTAATAATAGGTAATATTGGTTTTGTAATTTGCACCGGCACATTCGCCATGCTTTGTACTTTTGGAATAGTATTATATTTAGTTAAATGACGAGTACTATCTAAACCTAAATCGCGTAATTGTCCGCCACTTAAAGCTGAACATAATGCATCATTTTCACTAATAGGATCAGCCGGAAAAGCATCCCCTGCAATCGCTTTATAACCAAGTAAAACTACGGCGTTGTCACACATACCTTGCCAATATGTATCATTTAAATCACTAATATCAGTACCTGTTGGTGTCCCTAGGTACATTGGTAACATGATGCTACCTTTTTGATACTGCACACCAGTAAATACACCCGATACTTCTACACCTTGAGAAGCAAATACTTGTTGTACATTTACCAATGGCTGTTCTGGTACTTGCAGCACCGGAGTAGGAAGTGCATCTTGTTGTAAACTTGCAGCTAGTAAGGTTTTAATTGTACTAAGTACAGGTCCTGCTGATTGAATAGTCATCGAACCAGAAAAAATAATATCATCTTTTGTAATATCACCAGAACTAACAACTACATTTTCGTAACTATTTACCGCACCTTGCAAACCTAATTGGGCTTCAGTGATCAAAGGTGCTTCTTGTTTAACTAGCCCATAAGTAGAAGAAGGCTCGACAGAACGCCCCAACGAATCTTTAAGTCCAGTTGTTAATACATTTATATATGAACTGCCAGCAGTAAATGGTTTTAAAGGAATAATAGCTACGGCATTACCAGAAGCCTGAGTAACAAAGTCAACACCAAAAGTAAGTTCGCCTACTAACTTACATGCAGTGCCTGCAGCGACTACTGAGCATTCTGCATCAGTTAAACTCGCGCCCATTATCACTTCAAAAATTCTTACTGTACCAGGTGTACCGGCAGAGGCTTCGTCTAAACTCACATTTGGTGGAAATGTTAAATCAATTTTATAAGGAACTTGTGAAGACCAGCCATCTAATGCACCTAGTGCAAGTTGAGGGTCTGCATAAGCTGCACGAGAAATAGATACATTGTTGTCATCTAATTCTCCAGGAATGTTTAAAGTCCCATCTTGAGTACCGCTCATTAATAAATCATTAGGTACAGAAATAACGCCATTAGCGGGATCAAAGCTTACAGTCGCTGTTGGAATGACTGGGGCTGTATCGTTTTTAACATCTTCTAACGTTTCTCCGCCGCCACAACCTGCTAAAGCAGCTGTAACTGAGAGTGAGAGTAGCATTTTTTTCATATTGTTGGCTCCGCACATATTTTATTTTTATAGTGTGTTTAATCAGTGTATTAAGTTAAAACAATGTAATCAGAATATTAATGAGACATTAGACCAGTTAAACTTAACGTAAAGTTTCTGTTTTCGCCACCTTATTTTACAATAAATTCGATTACTTCACGTTTCGCTATGTTAAAATTCAAAAAAATTTATAGATTGGTACTTTCATGCATAACTATCAAGCAACTGAAAACGCACTTAAAGACAAAGTTATTTTGATTACTGGCGCTGGCGATGGCATTGGTCGAGTTGCAGCAATTACATATGCTAAATACGGTGCTACGGTTATTTTATTGGGCAAAACAACAAATAAACTTGAATGTGTTTACGATGAAATTGTTAATGCTGGTCATCCTAAACCTGCCATTGTGCCTATGGATTTAAAAGGGGCAACTAAACAAAACTACCGTGATCTTGCAGCAACAATTGAATATCAGTTTGGTCGCCTTGATGGGCTACTTAACAATGCAGGTATTTTAGGGTCGCTCGGTCCGCTTGAACATTTTTGCTCATCTACTTTTGAAAATATTATGAAAGTAAATGTTACTGCTCAGGCAATGATCACCAAAGCGCTTTTTCCTGTGTTACGTAAATCAAATAATGCTTCTGTTATTTTTACCTCATCAAGTGTTGGCAGAAAAGGTCGAGAATTTTGGGGACCATACGCAATCTCAAAATTTGCAGTAGAAGGTATGATGCAAACATGGGCATGTGAAGTAGGTAAAACTAATATTCGTATAAACTGTATCAACCCAGGTGCTACTCGCACATCTATGCGCGCAGCAGCATACCCAGGTGAAGACAGAGATGCACTTGCTACACCAGAAGATTTAATGCCTACATATTTATACCTAATGAGTGACGATTCAAGTGAAATAAACGGCGAATCATTAGACGCTCAAGTAAAAAAATAATCTCAGATATTTATTATTAAATACAAATTTTAAATATAAAAAAAGCCGCTTTTAAAAGCTAACACCATTCAGTTAAGCATGCTTTGACTTAATGGTGTA
Organism: Pseudoalteromonas sp. TB64; assembly: GCF_000498095.1. Classification (GTDB taxonomy): domain Bacteria; phylum Pseudomonadota; class Gammaproteobacteria; order Enterobacterales; family Alteromonadaceae; genus Pseudoalteromonas. Next base: position 360 of record NZ_AUTQ01000191.1, on the reverse strand, counting down.
CCGAGTTTTTGAAATTCGAACGGTCCTACTTTTGGGCCGTTTTCTTTTTTCTGGAAGAATATAACGTTTCACTCGTTCTCGCATTGCCCTTAATTTCTTTGGAATTGAACCTGGCGAAGCGATGGCACACCAGAGTATTTCATCCTGTATATCCCGCAAAGCCATGACAAAACTAATTCTCAGCGGGGAGACTTTAGCCTCTTTGGCTATTCGACTTATCTCTACTCGAATTAAATTGTAGGCTAGCAATATACCCCATAGCTCTTGATTGACTCCATCCACAGTCTGACTACGCAAAAGAATACTATCCTCAAGCATCTGGTGTTTTATTTCTCCATAGCTATTTTCAATTTCCCAGCG
>NZ_AUTQ01000190.1 GCF_000498095.1 Pseudoalteromonas sp. TB64 | reverse complement strand
TAACACCGATCAGTTAAGGTATTTTTGATCGGTTGACCGATCTTTTGGTTGCTTCACAATACCCTTATCATCTTTTGATTATGAGGGTATTTTTATGCTTAGTCATTGGTTACTTGATACGGATATATTCGCCACTCCTGACTCTTTATCTACATTTCAGAAACATATCCCTCTTGAGTGGATTTCTAATGTGCTCGAGCAGACCGATAAAGCAAGTATTCGCAAACGTAAGTTACCTGCTGAGCTTGTCGTCTGGCTTATCATTGCAATGGGTCTTTTTCGCGACCGCTCTATTAGTGACATTGTTGAGAAGTTAGATTTAACACTCACTGATACCCTGGGCGATACGGTTGCTCCAAGTGCTATTCCTCAAGCGAGACAGCGCCTCAGTAGCGACCCCCTCCAAGCCTTATTTCACCTATGTGCAGCCCATTGGACACAAGAAGAAGATGCTGATGATACGTGGTATGGACTCCGGTTATTTTCTGTCGATGGAACGCAATTTCGTGCACCTGATACACCTGCTCTTGCTGAGCACTTTCACTATATTAAGCACAGTAAAAACCGTCATACAGAATATCCTATTGTACGCCTATGCGCCTTAAGCTCCTTGCGTAGCCGGTTGATACACCACGTTGCCTTCGGGCCCAGTTATCAAGGTGAGGTGAACTACGCAAAGCAGTTATTTAGTCATGTAAGTAATAACAGTCTAACTATTTTTGACCGATGTTATCTCAGCGCTGAGCTACTGATTAATTGGCGTAAGCAACACCCACAGTCGCACTGGATGGTCCCGATTAAAAGCAACACGCAATACACCGTCATTGAATCTTACTCTGAGCATGACTTCAAAGTAGAGATGAGTGTATCTGCGCATGCCAGAAAACAAGACCCTTCGCTTCCTGAGTGCTGGCAGGCCAGACTGGTTCTTTATCCTGAGCCAATGGGGCCTGGAAAAATAAAAGGTCTGCTGTGCTCTTTGGATGATAAACAGGCTTTTGGTGCGCAGGCCATTCTTGATGTCTATTTCGAACGCTGGGAAATTGAAAATAGCTATGGAGAAATAAAACACCAGATGCTTGAGGATAGTATTCTTTTGCGTAGTCAGACTGTGGATGGAGTCAATCAAGAGCTATGGGGTATATTGCTAGCCTACAATTTAATTCGAGTAGAGATAAGTCGAATAGCCAAAGAGGCTAAAGTCTCCCCGCTGAGAATTAGTTTTGTCATGGCTTTGCGGGATATACAGGATGAAATACTCTGGTGTGCCATCGCTTCGCCAGGTTCAATTCCAAAGAAATTAAGGGCAATGCGAGAACGAGTGAAACGTTATATTCTTCCAGAAAAAAGAAAACGGCCCAAAAGTAGGACCGTTCGAATTTCAAA
>NZ_AUTQ01000189.1 GCF_000498095.1 Pseudoalteromonas sp. TB64 | reverse complement strand
ATTAATGCTACGTTATCGCCTATTTATGGGGAATAACCACACTGTATAGGCTCTGCCTTGCCTAAATACCAAACAGACTGCTGCAAATTTAACCTTGAAAGATCAACAGACCCTAATGCGAATAAAGTAATGCCTCTTACTTACGCATCAAGTAAAGCCATTGAAAATAATCCAGACGTGCAAGAAGCATGGCATGCCTTTAGATCATCCATTTATGGAGTAGACGCAGCAAGATCGGGGTATTTACCAAGTGTTGACGTATCTGCAAGCGCTGGATACGAAAGACGAAACTACGGTACAGAAGATAAATATAATCGAAACACCGCTGAGCTAACCGTTACACAAATGCTTTACGATGGTTTTAGAACGTCTAACACTGTAGATCGTTTTAAGCGCATACAATTAATTAGATATTTTGAATTAATTTCACAAACAGAAAAAACAGCGCTTGAAGCCTCTACTGCATTTTTAGATGTACAAAAGTTTAAAGAATTAGTTGAGCTTGCTGAAGCTAATTTAAAAGAGCACGAATCCGTTTATCAACAGATTGAACAAAGCGTTAGTGCAGGGGTTGCACGTGCTGCCGATTTAGAACAAATAAATGGTCGTTTGTCATTAGCTCAATCAAATGTACTAACCGAATATGCAAACCTACACGATGTGAGCGCACGTTATTTAAGAATTGTAGGAGAGCTTCCTTTACAAGAAATAAAACCAGCAAATTTAAATGAAAGCAATATACCTATTTCTATAAACCAAGCACTCGATATAGCTTACAAAAATAGCCCTGCCTTTTATGCATCTTTGTATAACATAGAAGCGCAAAAAGCGAATGCACAAGCGCAAAAAGCCGCATTTCATCCAAACGTAGATTTGTCAGCTCGTTACGGCACACAAGATAGAGATGAGTTAGGTTTAAACGAAACGCGAACAGAGGCACGAGTAGGTATTGATATTCGCTACAATATATTTAATGGTGGGTTAGATAGCGCCAACTTAGAGCAAGCTTATCAAGACGTTAATATTGCTAAATTTCAAAGAGATAAATCATGTGTTGATATAAGACAGAACCTACAAATTGCTTATAATAATATTTCAATTCTTGAAAATAAGTTACCAGCACTTGATCAACATAGAACCTCTTCAAATAAAGTAAAAATTGCCTACAAAGACCAGTTTGATATAGGACAGCGTACTTTACTTGACGTGCTTGATGCCGAAAATGAGTCTTTTCAATCAAACCGTTCATACACTGTAGCACTTTACGATCGCCAATCGGCAATTTTAACAATGCTAGCAGAAATGGGAAAGTTACTACCCACGCTTAACGTAATGTCTGATAAATACCCAACATTAAAAGAACTAACAGATGACCCAATTGTGCACAATGCAGAAAACCTGTGCCCTAATTACGATGTTGCAGCCACATTAAATAGAAAAGCATTTTTACAAAAAAAGAAAAAACAAGATAACGCCTACATGAGCGTCACAGCTATGCCTAGGTATTTAGATATTCCTATTGAAACCAATAACACTCCCACAACCTTTTTAGATGATGATGGAGATGGCGTACCAAATGAGCAAGATACGTGTCCAAGTACACCATCATCAACTAATGTCGATTTATCTGGCTGTACCCTTTATACAGATACCACCTCGAATGTAGAGATAGGCATTCCTTTCTCTGCAGACTCAAGCGATGTAAGGAGTGAGTACATTCAGGAAATTAGTAGACTTGCTGATTTTTTAAAAGAAAATCCAAATAAAACAGTAGAAATTCAGGGGCATGCATCCCTTGATGGAGAAAAAACATACAACAAAAAACTATCAGAAAAACGAGCTTTTGCTGTAGCAGAAATTCTAATTCAGCAATTTAATATCGACCCCAAGCGCGTTAAATCGTTTGGCTACGGCACAGACCAGCCCCGTATAAACGAAATATCAGTAAGAGCAAATGCAGCTAATCGCAGAATAGAAGCGGTCATTACTGAAGTTTAAGCAAATAGATGTTGTGTAGGCAGTAACTAAATTTATAGTTCTTCATAACTAGGATGGTTTATGGAATTGAATGATGTACTTGATCATGGTGGCATATTAGTCGACTGTTTGGCGGTTTTATGTCGCCATCATGATAAAGACTTTTCTCGGGAGGCATTGCTAAATGGCCTTCCTTTAACAGATGGCACTCTCACGCCATCTGGTTTTGCTCGCGCAGCAATGCGCATTGGTTTTAAATCAAAAGTGGTGAATAAACCACTACAAAAAATAAATACAGCTTTGCTCCCCGCAATTTTAATTTTAAAAGATAATCAAGCCTGCGTAATTACCCACATTAATTTTAAAAATAATAAAGTAAGCGTTATATACCCTGAACTCACAGAGTCTGTGATTGAACAACAAATCGATGAGTTAACTGATAGCAGTGCCAACCTAGTTATTTATGCACAACCTGAATTTGCATTTGATGAGCGAACTCCAGTACTTGAAAAACTATCAAAAGATGGATGGTTTTGGGGCGTTATTAAAGAGTGCCGTTCACTTTATAAGGATGTCATTATTTCAGCCGTTGCATTAGGTGTTTTATCTGTTGCAATGCCACTTTTTGTTATGAATGTTTACGACCGAGTAGTACCAAATCATGCTATTGAAACTCTTTGGGTATTAGCCATTGGTATTTTAATCGCACTGACTGCAGACTTTGTTTTGCGTTTAGTGCGTAGTTATTTTGTAGAACTTGCAGCAAGCAGAATCGATGTCAAAGTATCAGCGGTAATTATGGAACGAGTACTCGGGATGAAGCTTAAAAACCGTCCCTCATCAGCCGGCTCGTTCGCTAGTAACATTCAATCTTTTGAAGCCGTACGTAGCTTTTTTAGTTCAATAACCCTTGTTGCACTAGTCGATTTGCCATTTGTTATATTGTATTTAATTGTGATCGCCATTATAGGCGTCCCGCTTAGTTTACCCATAATTGCTGGTGCACTCATTCTGCTAGCGTATGCAATTGCCGCACATAGAAAACTTGAATCACTATCAGAACAAACAATGAAGGCAAGTTCGATGCGAAACGCAGTGCTTGTAGAAAGCCTAACAAACATTGAAGATGTTAAAAGCTTTCATTCTGAGTGTAAAACCCAATCAATCTGGGAAAAATCGACTATATACATTGCACAAGTAAATGCACAAAGCCGTTTAGTATCAAGCTCAATATCAAATACTGCATCATGGATACAACAATGTGTAGGCGTAATAATTATGATTATTGGCGTACATTTAGTTATTGAAGGCGAATTAACCCAAGGCGGGCTTATTGCTGCTTACTTATTATCATCTCGTGCTATGGGGCCTATTGGTCAATCTGCAGCTGTTTTAGCGCAATATCATCATGCTGCAATTGCAATGCAATCACTTAACGAAATCATGGAAAAAGACGTAGAACGTCCTCCAGGTAAACATTGGTTAAGCCACCCTATTTTAAAAGGTGATATTGAATTTAAAGACGTATGCTTTAAATATTCAGACGAATCTCATAACGCACTAAACGGTGTTAGTTTTAAAATTAAAGCGGGCGAAAAAGTTGCCATTCTGGGGCGTAATGGTTCTGGTAAAAGTACTTTGGAAAAATTAATTTTAGGCTTATACGATCCCTGCTCTGGCTCTATTTTAATGGATAACAATGATATTCATCAGATCGACCCTGCAGAGCTTCGTCACAATATTGGTTATGTTCCGCAAAGTGTTGCGTTATTTTTTGGTACTTTAAAAGACAACCTCACAATAAGTGCATGGCATGCAAAAGATGAGCAAATTATTGAAGCATGTGAACGAAGCCAATTATTCGATTTAATTAACTCTCACCCCGACGGGTTTGATTTACAAGTAGGTGAGCAAGGTCGTCAATTATCTGGTGGACAGCGCCAAACTGTAGGCATGGCAAGAGCACTTATTAATGATCCCCCTATTTTATTATTAGACGAACCCACTTCATCGCTTGATCATAATAGCGAAAGTAAAATCATTAATAATTTAAAAAAATGCTCCAAAGATAAAACCCTATTGGTTGTAACCCATCGTTCCTCGTTGTTGGAATTAGTAGATAGAATCATAGTATTAGATAACGGCAAAGTTGTAGCTGATGGTCCAAAACAAAAAGTAATCGCTGCGTTAAATAACCAGTCAGTGGAGCAAGCCTCATGAGTGATAATAAAAAACCACTTGAACAACGCTCTTTTGAATCTGTTAGCAAAGCGATAGAAGCAAGCAAGCGTGGTAAGCCTTCGGTATTCAATGGCTTATTTAAAGGCTGGTTTTCACCTCCAAACTCACAAGATTGGGTAGTTGATGCCCAGTGGGAAAAAATGCAACAAGAGCCAGCCAGCGCAAGGCTGCTACTTTATTTAATTTGCTTAGCATTCATATGCTTAGTTTTATGGTCTGCTTTTGCTGACCTAGATGAAGTGGCACGTGGAGAAGGAAGAGTGATTCCATCAAATAAATTACAGCTAATACAATCTTATGACGGCGGCATGGTTGAAACAATAAATGTTCGAGAAGGGCAAATTGTTAACGTAGGTGATGTACTTATTAAAATAGATCCCACTCGCTTTATTTCTAGCTTTAGAGAAAACCAATCAAAGGTAGAGTCATTAAGTGCAAAAGTAGCACGTTTACAAGCGCTCACTCAAAAAAAGGATCTTATTTTTACAGATAAAATCATTAAAAATGCGCCTAGAGCGGTACTACACGAGCGCGCTCTTTATTTAAGTAACAGCCAAGAGTTAGATCAACAAATTACTATACAAAAACGTCAGTTAGAGCAGCGCCAACAAGATCATATTGAAGCTAAAGCAGCGCTTCAGCAGCATACAAGCGCTCTTCGTTTAACAAACAGAGAATTAAAAGTAACACGGCCATTGCTTCGTACTGGTGCTATTTCTGATATCGATATTATTCGTTTAGAGCGCCAAATAGTCGATTTAAATGGTGAAATAAACCGAACTAAAGCAGTAATAAATCGTAGCGTATCGGCAATTAATGAAGCTAAAAATAAGGTAACCGAAGTTGAGCTAGCCATGATAAACCGTTGGAGCAACGAGCTCTCAGAAGCTTTATTACGCTTAGATTCTATTAAAGAGACCGAATCTGGTTTAGCCGATAAAGTGACCCAAACCGAAATTAGATCTCCAGTCAAAGGTACAGTACAACGATTACTCGTTAATACCGTAGGAGGTATTTTACAACCAGGGAGTGACGTTATGGAAATTGTTCCTCTTGATGATCAACTTATTGTAGAAGCAAAAATCCCCCCTAAAGACATTGCTTTTTTACGCCCAGGGCAACCTGCAATGATTAAATTTAGTGCCTATGACTTTGCTGTATACGGCGGTTTAGAAGCCGAAGTACTGCATATTAGCGCAGATACAATTACCGATGACCGTGAAAATACATTTTACCTAGTACAGCTAAAAACCACCCGAAATAACTTTTCTAAAGAACTGACTATAATTCCGGGAATGACAACTCAAGTAGATATTATTACCGGTAAAAAAACGGTTCTTGAGTATCTTTTAAAACCAGTGCTAAGAGCAACATCACAAGCAATGACAGAGCGTTAAAATTTTTTAATAATGGAGAAACAATGCGCCAATGCATTTTTATCACTCAATCAGAATTTGAATCCAAGCACTGGTATGGTGCATTTCCTGATTGTATAGTATTAACAAAAGAACCTAATAGAATAGCTGCATCCACTGTTATTTGGATTTTAGCGGGTACACCTAACTGGCTTAACATAGTACAAAAATACACCCAACAACGAATTCCCGTTATCGTCATGACAAATAACTTAGAAATAGACGAGCTAAGAGCTGCACTACAAGCTGGAGCGAGAGGCTATGTAGAAGCACTTGCTAGTAAAGTAATCATTGAACAGGTATTAGAAACTATTTGCTCGGATGCTATATGGATACCAGGGCAACTGCTTTCTAACTTAGTTGGCGCGCTATCAAAAACTAATTTTAACTACAGTCACGACTGTAACCTTGATGTTTTAACTAAACGAGAAAGGCAAGTTGTTGATATAGTTGTAACAGGTGCCACCAACAAGCAAGCCGCTGAATCTCTTAATATTACAGAACGTACAATTAAAGAGCACATGGGTTCTATTTTCAATAAACTAAAAGTAAGAGATCGAATACAGCTAATGCTGGTAGTAAAAGGCAATTGATCACACTCTTTGTGATTAATTAAAAAACAGCTAAAGCAAAACCCTATGCCTTAGCTGTAAATATTCAATAGTTAATTAATATACCCTTACGATTCATTAATCACCCCATCAAAACCCAAGTTTATTAACGTATCTAAATCATCTTGGCTTGTAACGCCCTGTGCAACCACTTTAATACCAATTGAATGAGCAAGTGTGCACACACCACGCAAGAAGGTTTGGTTACCCTGGCTATAACTAATATTGTGACCATATATACTGTCTATCTTAATCATTTCCAATCCAAACTCTTGAATATTTTTGATTTTAGTGAATTCAGGCCCTACTCGCTTTAAAGCAACTTTGGAGCCCATACACCTTACTTCTTCGCAAAAGCCTTTAAATATTTCAATTTCGCTAACAGCTATACTTTCACGTATATCAAAACAAATATTTTTTGCTAAATCAGGGAATGCAGACAAGTACGTAAGTACAGCTGCAAGTGCAGCATCATCAAGTAACGTTTGCGACGATAATTCAACAGAAATAAGCTCGTTAGGTGGTTGATCACTGTACTGGGTAATTAACTGCTTTATTAACCCCCAATCAAGCCTAGCTAGTAGCTTTAATCTATTTGCCCATTGATAGTAATAGCTCGCGCGGTACAACTTACCGCCAAGCTCTAAATTTAGAGCAAGCTGATTTTGCATGAGCTGTCCAGAAAAGCTGGTTACTGGATAGGCAATAATTTCTAACGCTTTATTGTCTAATGCTGTTTCAATTGCACTTTGCCAACTTAACGCATCATCAAACAACTCGGTGGTTTTAGGCTTATTACTTACCTTTGCTTGAATACCCGGTTTTTTATTCGCTGACTTTAAAAGTTCATCTACACGCTTTAACACATCAAAACGAGTATCTTCTTTTTCTATAAACGTACAGCTATGAAGTATCGCTAACTCAATGCTCTTATATTCTTGAATAAACGATTCATGCAGCTTTAATATTTGTTCGCTAAGAATCTCAATATCATCTACATCGCTAAATAAAACAGTAAAATCACTGTGTGAAATACGTGCAATATAATTTTCTGATACGTGAGATTCATTAGATTCTAAAAATTGAACTAATACTTGAGAAAAACGACGTAAAAAATTCACCATTTCAACACGACTTATTTTTTCACTTATTTTGTCAAGATTAACAACTCTAAATAAAAATAAAGCACCGTGCGTGTAATCTTTCGATTTTTGTAAATGTGCCTCAAGCGTTGCACCAAAATACTCTCTATTGGCTAGACCAGTAAGTTCATCATGTTGTGATTTAAATCTTAATTCTTCTAAGCGTTTATTATCTTCTTTAATAATACGACTAAAACGAGTAGATAACTGGTTCATCGATTGCACTAAACGTGCAAACTCAAAAGTACGTGGCACAGTCGATTTTATAAACCGTTTTTCACCAAATGCATTTGCTTGATGCACCACGTCATCTAATGGTTTAAGTATCCTTTGTAAAAAGTAAGCACTTACGATACATGCCAGCACGGCAACAATTAAAAAACTAAAAAATAGCTTTAATGCACTTTGCCACAAAGCTTGTTCAGCGTATTGACTATGGCTTTCTACAAATAAAGTTCCAAATTGCTGCCAACCATTATTTACCTGCCCTACCCCAGGCTGTACATTAAGTTGGTAAAGCGTTTTAAACCACAGCGGTGCGGTTAACTTTAGATCGTCAGTAAACGTTCGTTTGACGATCACTTCACCATTGGGGTCTTGTAGCTCTATACGCTTGTAATGACCTGTATCAAACGTAGCCGATACAAGCAATTCAAGTTCAACTGGGTCTTTATCTAACTGGCTTATCATTAACGCGAGCGAACTGGCATTATCAACATTTTTTAAATAAAGTTGAGTAGAAAAATAATCTTTAGCTGAATTAGTACTAATTAAAACACTACTAATAAAGCCAACAAAAATAACAATTAAAAGCGCAATCCATAGCTCTTGTTTTAGCGTTATTTTTCTCTTTTTTAAATACTTAAATAAGGAAAATGATGCCATTACCACATAACCCCTTCTTGCGTTGTTTGCTCCAAAATTTTACGCCAGCGCGATAATCTTGCCGTTGGACTAGCAACACTTTTGGTTGAATTATTTGCCCATAACCCCTGACTGTTAAAACTAAAAACAGGGCTTAAATCTACACGTTTTGCAGCAGGCAGTACTTTTGTAATTAAACTATCTAAAATAAGAGGTTGCGCATTTGGCGTAGCAAAATAACCCAACACCATGTGCGCTTGTGTTTTGTTGCTACCCGCTATTTTTGCTTTAACGTATATAAGTCGTAACTTATCGTCACTCACGCCCAAAGCCCTTAAACTTATGTATTTCGCTATTGCATAATCTTCGCAATCACCCAAGCCCCTACCTAATGTTTCTAACGGTGTTGCCCAGTAATCGTTTTGTTTCCATAATAAAATATCGGTTTGATAACGTAAATTACGTGCAAAAAAATCGTTCACTATTAAGATTTGTTGATTCTCAGGTTTGTTTTGAGACTGCACCAACATGCTTTGCCAGTTACGAGCAACATTGGCGCGTTCTGCCCCGTATTTTTTACTCATTAATTCTATAAATGTATTAAATTGAATATTCAAACGGCTAGCAAAAACACCACTAGAAAGTACGCAAAAAAGCAGTAAATAGCACAAATTAGCTTTGCACCAAAAGATAGGGGAAAGGCAGGGATGGATTGGCTTAAGCGCCATTTAAAAAACCATTTTAAATAATAATGCGGATAAAAAAAATCTATTGAGCACTGCGTTATCTGCTTAAAAATTAATTCTTAACAATAGCATAGCACTCAATATTAAAGGTTGAGATATTTTGAATGAATTTTTTAAATTTCTATTTTAATAATAAGTAACTTTTTTAACTTCACGCGGCTTAATTTCGCTTATGTATAAGTCGTGTACGCGCTTCATATTTAATTCAAGCTCGGTTACATACGTATCATCCACAGCATACGTTTTTATAATTTGCGCGCCTTTAATAATACCCTGCACTTTACTTTGTAAGTAGTCATCTTGTGCAATCGAGCCCGCAACATTTGTGCCTGCGGTAATTTTTTGCCCATAAACTTGCTCAGTTAGTTCTCTGTACGCTTCTAATTTTGAGGCTTTAATAGCCATTAATTGCTTTTGCGAATTGTTAGCGCCATTTTGTAAACTTATAGGTGCATACCCTATTGCTTTTAAAACGGGGTAATTATTTGGTTCTACATAGTTATATTCAACATGTTTATCAAACATGCTGCTACAACCGCTTAAAGTTAAACACCCAAGCGTAATAAGTAACGATATTACTCGCATAGCACATAGCCCTTATATATTAATTATTCAAATATATGCACGTTTAATGCCATTTATAATACAACCAATAACACTTATATAATATTGGTACAGTCCTTGCTCTAACACTTTACTAGCTAACGTTTAATTGGAGTAAGAGTATGAAGTCGTTTTTATCATTGGCATTTGCAGGGTTAAGTGCAACTGCTTTATTAACGTTTTCGGCTTTTACAAAAGCCCAATGGTACGAATCGACTGGTCACGCTCAAATTAAAAGTGGTGATACGAGCGCCGCTAAATCAGCAGCAATAAAAGATGCTATCACGCAAGCTCTTGTGTTTTCTGGCGCACGCGTAAGCTCAGTGCAAACCTTGGTAGATGGCGTGTTGATGCAAGATCAACTTAAAATTAGTAGCCATGGCGAAATACAAAAAATAGAGCTGATCAGCGAGAATCAATATAATGATAAATTTGCCATTACGTTACGCCTCGATATTTTTGCTCAGGCTGAGCAATGTCCGCAAAGTAGCTTTAATAAATTTGTAGCAGTAACACAAAGCCAATTGAATCATCGTGAGCAAGCGATGATGGGTCAAATATTTGACATAAACAAAGCAGTAAGTAAAAAAATATTTACCTCATTACAAAAATCAAAAATGAGTGCAGTCCCTGTTGCCTATTTTAATAACGCTATTAAGGTTGATAAATATTTTACTCAACAGCACGATTATTCAAATACGCAGTTAGAAGAAATATCATCACGTAGCAACGCACAATATGTTTTGCTCAGTCAAATAACTAATTTATCCACCAGCAATAAACTCAATAACGATTATGCTTTTTGGCAAGACGAAACCTATAAGCGAAACTATCAAATAGAATTTACGTTATTTGATGGCACAACTTACGAACAGCTTTGGCAAAATAGCTATCAAAGTCAGGCTATTTGGCCATTTGAAAAAACAAAAATTGTAGATGTAAATAGTAATGCTTTTTGGGAATCACCTTTTGGACAAAGTATTACCGACATTAACCAAACCTTAAGTTACGACTTACAATCGGTTATGGCGTGCCTACCCACTCAGGGTAAAATTATGCATATGGAAAACAGTAAAATAGTTATTAATTTAGGTAAAGCACATGGTTTACAAAAAGGACAACTATTAAGCATTGCCCACCATAATTATTTAACCGATGCCGCAGGCAATGTAATGCCACACAAAATAACCACTCTTAACAGTATTCGTGTAGAGCAGTTGTACCAACAAACAGCAATAGCGGTAAGTATTGATGACAAACCACTACCTGGTGTGCAAATAAACGATGTAGTAGAAATAATCAGCCAAGAACTTTAGATTTTTTCAGTCAATTTAGCTTTTAAATTAGGGTGAGCCGATAACCACTCACCTAATTGCTCAACACCTAATAAGTGTGGGTAATGTTTTCTGCAAGCAAATACAACATTACGTTGCTGGTTAGGAAATATAGGTAAATAATTAACCCCCATACGGTCATTACAAGCCAGTTTTGGTACAAATGTAATACCATCATCCATAGCGACTAATGCAAGTAATGTTTCTAAACTATTCCCCTGATATTGATTAGACACATCGACCCCAGCAGAAAAACAAAACTTTTGGGCTTGATCTTTAAAGCAATGACCATCACTTAACATTAAGAGGCTACAACCTTGTAGGTCACTCAGTGCTACTTTTTTATGTTTAGAAAGAGCATTATCGTTTGATACCGCAACTAAAAAGTCTTCTTTGTATAAATTAACAGTATGGTAATTTTTAAGCTCTGGCACATCAGCCAAAATTGCAAAATCGAGCTGGCCACTATTAAGTGCCTCTAAAATGGTCGCTGTTTGCATTTCAATAAACGAAAACTGACTATCAACAAAAGCGGCTTTCATTGATGTTAACAACGCAGGCAACAAGTAAGGCGCAATGGTAGGAATAATACCAATAGTTAATTTACCTTGCAGAGGTTCGTTAGAGGTTGCCGCAAGCTCTTTGAGTATTTGTGTTTGTTCTAAAATAATTTCTATTTGCGTCAATAAACGAGCACCTTTTGCAGTTAAGGTAACTTGCTTAGTTGAGCGGTCAAATAAAGTAACACCGAGCTCTTGTTCTAGTTTTTTTACTTGACCACTTAATGTAGGCTGGCTAACAAAACATGCATCGGCGGCTTTGCGAAAATGCTTGTATTGCGCTATTGCTTTTACATACTCAAAATCTTTTAAGTTCATGTTCATCCCAACCTGATAGTTTATAGCTATCAGTTTAATACAAACAAACGATTAGAACTATATTTAATTATTCGCCATAATGGCTATCAACAAATCAAGAGGAACAAAAATTATGTTAAAGAATATTGAAGGTCAAACAATCCCAAGCGTTACATTTGCAACTCGTCAAAACGACGAATGGAAATCGGTAACTACAGATGAAGTTTTTAAAGGTAAAACTGTTGTAGTGTTTTCACTACCAGGTGCATTTACACCAACATGTTCATCAACTCATTTACCACGCTACAACGAATTAGCTGGTGTACTTAAGCAAAACGGCGTTGATGAAATAGTATGTTTATCTGTAAACGATACATTTGTTATGAACGCATGGGCAGAACTTCAAGAAGCACAAAATATCACTTTATTACCAGACGGTAACGGCGAATTTACTGACGGCATGGGTATGTTAGTAGATAAAAACGACCTTGGTTTTGGTAAACGTAGCTGGAGATACTCTATGCTTGTTAAAGACGGTGTGATTGAAAAAATGTTCATCGAACCAGATTTACCAGGTGACCCGTTTGAAGTCTCAGACGCAGACACAATGCTAGATTACATTAATCCTAAACAAGCTAAGCCAGAGCCTGTGAGCATTTTCACTAAACCTAGCTGTCCATTTTGTAAAAAAGCAAAAGAGCTACTTACAGAAAAAGGCTTCGCGTTTGAAGAAATTGTAATGGGCACAGGCGCATCACTAACAAGCCTTAAAGCGGTATCTGGTCGTGAAACTGTTCCACAAATATTTATTGGTGGTAAACACATTGGCGGTTCAGACGATTTAGAAAAGTACTTTGCTAATAAGTAAATTAAATATCTAGTTTAAATAGGTAAAAATAGGGGCTTTAAGCCCCTATTTATTAAAGGAAAAACGCTATGAAAGAATTGCAAACCGATGTTGTTGTTATTGGCGCAGGTACTGCTGGTTTAAGTGCTTATCGTAATGCTAAACAGTTCACACAAAACGTATTAATGATCGAATCAGGTCCATACGGCACAACGTGCGCACGTGTAGGTTGTATGCCAAGTAAGTTATTAATTGCCGCAGCAGAAGCAGCACACTCAATTGAAATGGCACCTGCATTTGGTGTACATAGCTCAAAGCCAGTCATTGATGGTAAAGCCGTAATGGCAAGAGTACGCAGTGAGCGAGATCGTTTTGCAGGATTTGTAGTAGAAGCCGTTGATGAATTACCAGACGTAGATAAAATTCGTGGTTACGCTAAGTTTTTAGATGCAAATCGCGTGCAAATAGACGACCACACAATTATTACCGCTAAACGCTTTGTCATTGCAACCGGTTCACGCCCTTCATACCCAGGTGTATTTAATAACTTTGGTGACAAACTTATTATAAACGACGACGTATTTGATTGGGATGACTTACCAGAATCAGTCGCTGTATTTGGCCCTGGTGTTATAGGCTTAGAAATTGGTCAAGCACTTAGCCGATTAGGCGTAAATGTAAAACTATTTGGTGTAGGCGGTGCTATAGGTCCACTTACAGACCCGGTAGTAAGAGATTATGCAAACACTGTTTTTGCTCAAGAATTTTTTGTAGATACCGACTCAAACGTATCTGACATGATGCAAGTTGGCGACAAAGCACAGCTAACTTACACCGACAAACAAGGTGAAAAACACACCGAACAGTTTAACTACGTACTTGCAGCCACAGGCCGAGTACCTAACGTAGATAAACTAGGTCTTGAAAACACGGGTATTGAACTTGACGAACGCGGCGTACCGAATGCTGACCCGCACACAATGCAATGTGGCGAGTCAAATATATTTATAGCGGGCGATGCAAGTAACATGATCCCATTGCTACATGAAGCATCTGATCAAGGCACTATTGCAGGACAAAATGCAGGCCGCTTCCCAGATGTACGTATAGGCTTNGCAGCCGTATTTAGCGACCCACAAATAGCGATGGTAGGCGAAAGCTTTAAACAAATTACCGACCGTTTAGGTCCCTGTGGTTGTTTTGAAGTAGGTGAAGTAAGCTTTGAAAACCAAGGTCGAAGCCGTGTAATGCTTAAAAACAAAGGTCATATGCGTGTATACGCAGAACAAGGCACAGGCTTATTTTTAGGTGCTGAATTTATTGGGCCACAAGCTGAACATATTGCTCACTTACTAGCATGGGCAGTTCAAAATAAAATGACCGTACCTGAAATGCTCGATATGCCATTTTACCACCCAGTAATTGAAGAAGGGTTGCGTACTGCCCTTCGTGACTTAAACGCCAAACTTAAATTTGGTCCAGACATTGTAAACTCATGTATGGAATGTGGTCCAGGCGCATAACCTACTCATCACATACAAACTTGCTAAGTAAAAGCCAAAACATTTGTTTTGGCTTTTTTTATAATTTTTTAAAGCAGGCCTCTCAAAAAATATTTTAGCTGTTACACTTAATTGATAATTAAATTAAATAATGGAATAGCTATGCCCAATAATAAATTTAGACTAGTTACTCGCAGCGATTTTGATGGCTTAGTTTGTGCCGTATTGCTTAAAGACTTAGACCTAATTGACGATATTTTGTTTGTACACCCAAAAGACATGCAAGATGGTAAAATAGACATTACCGAAAATGACATTACTACCAATCTTCCCTACGTTGCAGGCTGCCATATAGCATTTGACCATCATCTTAGCGAAACCGTACGTAACTCAAGCGATATTAAAAACCATATTATTGACCCAGAGGCGCCATCAGCAGCACGCGTAGTTTATGACTATTATGGCGGTGCTGAAAAGCTTCCTAACATTTCTGTTGAAATGATGGATGCTGTAGATAAAGGCGACGCCGCTCAGTTTTCAAAAGACGAAATTCTCAACCCAACTGATTGGGTGTTAATGAACTTTATTATGGATGCGCGCACGGGGCTTGGCCGTTTC
The DNA here is from genome assembly GCF_000498095.1 of Pseudoalteromonas sp. TB64. Taxonomy (GTDB): domain Bacteria; phylum Pseudomonadota; class Gammaproteobacteria; order Enterobacterales; family Alteromonadaceae; genus Pseudoalteromonas. Next base: position 56,884 of record NZ_AUTQ01000189.1, on the reverse strand, counting down.
CGTGAGTTTAAAATTTCAAACTACCAATTAATGATGAAACTTATTGATGCATGTAAAGATCAAAGCATTGAAAGCATTTTACAAATGGAAGACGTAGCCGAACGTGTTGCTTTATATAACGAGCATAACGAAAAAGCCAAAGAGCAAATTACTCAATGCGCAACGGTCCACAAAAACTTAGTGGTACTTGATTTAACCCAAGAAGAAACTATTTACGCCACAAACCGCTTTGTTATTTATGCCATGTACCCCGACTGCAACATCTCTATTCATAAAATGTGGGGCCTTAAAAAGCAAAACGTAGTGTATGCCGTAGGTAAATCAATTACTAACCGCACATCAAATACTAATGTTGGCGAACTGTGTCTTAAATATAATGGCGGGGGCCACTTAAATGCAGGTACTTGCCAAGTAGAAACCAGCAAAGCCGAAGCCGTACTTAGCGAATTAATTGATACAATTACAAGTGATGGTTAATATAAAATAAGCTTACAATAGCCAGAGTAATAGCTCTGGTTATTACTCATTTATTTTATTTTGGTAGAGTGAGTTTATATCACTCCACCACCCTCTCATATCAATTTCAGTAGTCATAAAAGGAATTACCATTTTATGTTAGATACTAAAAAATTCGAACAAACACTTTATCAAGATACAAAAAAAGCATTTAAAAACATCATACAAAAATATGGTGACGATCTTTATGTAATGGGGTTTTACCACACAGGTAGCTACTCACTACTGCCAATGTTTAATACCTTATCGGATTTAAAAGAAGTATTTGAAGAAGAATACGACAACGATGTAAGCAGTTTTTACATGGCTAAATGGAACCCCGAAGACTACCCAACACTTGAGGATTACTCAGAATACTTTGATGAAACAACTGCGGAATGTCAAAAATTAGAAAGTAGCATCGATTTTTTTCAATCAGATATAGAAGCGATGGATAATTGGCACCAATGGCTTGCAACAATGGAAAAAGTGCTGGTGCAATTAGATGCCGAAGGCATGTTTTCAAACGGTATTGAACGCGAAAAAGTCACTTTAGCAATACTTGCCTATGACGAAGAAGAAAGTATTCAATTTAAAAGAATCAAACGACTTAATCCACCAGCCGTTTTAACACAAATTCAAGCTGACTTTGAAGCTATGATTGCAGAACGTGAAAAATGCGAGCAAGAAGTTTTAAACGCCTTTAGTTAAACAGCACAGCGTTACTAAATAAAAAGGGTTGCTCAACTAAAAAAGCATACTCAACAACTTAGCATCAATAGGTTTATGACTCATAACACAAAAATCAGTCATTAAAATTGGATATCACTTTATATTTAATTGTACTCTTTGATGCCCCAATTACTTCAATTAAAGCGCCTTTATAAACCAGGTTATTACCTTCACCTAAATCCATCGTAAAATCTTCTGAAAACGGTTTATGGGTCATAGACTCGTTAAATTCTCGGTATGTAAAATTAAGAATGCGTCCTATTTTTCCATTATATTCAATGATGTGCTGTAAGGCATCTTTTCTAACCGTTAATGACTTCTCTGGAGAATAAACAAAATCAATTATTGTGTCATCAAAGCAAATCATTAAATCGATACATAACTCATTTTTTTCTGGCTCATACTGCACATAATTTTGGTTACGTAATGGCTCACCAAAACTATTGTTAATACTCACAGCAGAATCATCATTCGATTCAAAAGTAGCCCCTGCACTTTTATAAAATACAGTTCGGTTCGATACACCACCATAATAGGCTTTAAAAGGCTCCACAGTAATCGTCTCGGCGTAAGTTCCCGTTGTTTGAGTGAACAGTTTTGAGCCAATCGTTGTTTCTGAGATTTTATTTAATACAGGAGTAGAAATAGTAATGTATTGAGATTTAGGCGCCTTAGACGCACACCCCGATAACGCAATTGTTAACGCGGCAACTAAAGATATAAGTATCGTCTTGTCTATCACTTTTCTGTCCTTGCATTTTTAGAGCTAATATTTTTAATAAAATGGTGAGCTATCAACCATCCTTTGTAGACCTGTTTATGATAACTTAAAGCTGTAATCAATTCATATTTTATAGGGATTTATCCTTTAATTTTAAACGTTAGAATTAATTCATACCCAAAAATATAAAAACGAGCAAGAATATTACATAGCTAAAGACTGTATTTTATCTACAACGTTTGAAAAATAAAAATAAGTACTTTTCATTTTTAGAATATATACGTTATAAACAACGTAATTAATTATGCCATTTAAGGAGCTTTAAATGTGGTTTGAAAAACTAACCGGTTTTAGTGAGCAATCCCCTACACAAGTCCGTAAAAACTTATCCGTTAAAGGGAATATATTAAAATCGCTAGTAAACCAAAAAGAGTTCTTTTGTGGCTTGCTAGAAACACCAACACTAGAAAAACTACGTAGTCGTGTTAGTCACGTTAGTTGCGACAAAGAGTTAAATACAAAAACATCTCTTCGCGAAATAGTTGCCAATGTTCAAGATTTACATATCGACGAAGCGAACATAGGGGCATTATTTCAAGTTGCCTCACAATTTAATCTGTTAGAAATGGTCTCTCCAAATGTTACACCAGAGCAAGGCATTGATGGCTATGAGTACGACCGAACACAAGGACCCGCTTGTGCAATTGCTGCCGGCGCAGGCACTATTTACCGTAACTACTTTGCAAACGTTAACGGTGAAATTGGTCAAACTTCTAACAATCAAATAGATTGCCTAGCTGAAATGGGTGTTGCACTAGGTAATAAAAGCAACCGCCTTTGGGAAATGAAAAATGGCTATGTTTTAGCATCAGCAGATGGCCTAACAGCAATAAATGCAAAACTAGAATTAGCGACTGAATCAGAACGTGATGAACTAAGAAGTTTATTACGCATAGGCGTACAGTGGAATACCGAAGTAACACTGAATAATTTAAAACAAACAGTAACCCAAGTTTATTGCTCTGCGCTACCTGTAGCATATTCACAAGTACCAGCTCAGTTATGGACTAATTTTGCCAAACTCATTTTAGAAGCAACTTACGAAGCAACTATATGCTCAGCTATTTTAAACTTTCAAAAAACGGGGAATAATAAAGTCTACCTAACCCTTATCGGCGGCGGTGTATTCGGCAATGAGCGAGAGTGGATTATGAGTGCGATTGAACGCTCATTAAAACGATACGAATATGCAGGCCTTGACGTGTTTATCGTAAGTTATGGCTCATCAGATCCATACGTTCAAGAGTTAGTTTGTAAATTCAAAATATAAGTAAATCAAGAAAGCCAAATAGTAAAAATGTATTTACTTAAAACGCTGTGAAGAACTTTAAAATAATTTATTTACACTAAATATAACAGTCGGCTTAGAGCTGAGAGTTCAACCATTCGATGCAACACACTGATTAAATAGTTCCGCAGGTGTTTTGCCGTCTATTTTTTTCAGCGCCTCTCATTAAGCTGTTTGGCAACTTGGTTTAATCTTATCTGAGAATGCTCATTTAAGTTAGTTCCTTTTGGGAAATATTGTCTGAATAGCCTATTTTTATTTTCATTAGAACCTCGTTGTCAAGGTGATTGTGGATCACAGTAATAGGCTTAATGCCTGTAGTTAGTGTGAAATCTTTATGATTAGTAAACTCACCCCCTCTGTCGCAAGTTAATAATTTATAAAGCTCTGCTGGCAACTCTCCAGCTTGTTTTATCAACGCTTCAATTACTTGTTTTTTATTACTAGGTACTTTCGCTAACATTACACATCTAGAGTGTCGTTCAACTAGGGTTACGATAAAGCTGTTTCCTGAGCTCTGGATCAAGTCTCCTAGACTTTCCATAGTTTGCTAGACACCAAATAAGTTACATTGTGACTTCTAATAATAGGTGTTTTATGAGCAAAGGGAATGATGCATAGTGACCAAGGTAGCCAATACGGTAGCACTGACTATCTCGCATTTATGAAAGAACATAAACTTGTGCCATAGATGAGTCGAGCTAGGAACTATTATGATAATGCGATTGCTGAAAGCTTTTTTGCTACGACTAAAAAACGAATCATTAAGCGTAAATATACTCAACACACGAAGATGCGAAAGCTGAGACATTCAATTTTATAGAAGTATTTTACAATCCAAAAAAGCGCCCTTCACATACAGGCGGTGTTTCACCTGCTAAGTTTGAAGAAGCGTATTATTCTGAGTTAAGAACTGCCTAGCCAAGCTAGGAAGTCCATTATATCTATATATTTCTCTGTGAGGTGGCACATTTTTTATAACCCAATCATGAGCTTTGTTCTTAACAAAATTAATAAGTAAAATACTATCGAGTGGATCGCTAATTCCAATGCCAGCCATGTGAAGGTTTAACCTTGCTCGTAATATGGCTTATTAGTTATATCACCCTTTACCAGAAATTATATGATGTGCTTCATGCTTCTTTTGTAGGCTTGGCTCACTCATCTACTGAAAACAGAAACGCGCAAGCGTGTTTGTAGGGTCTTGATTCTCTTCCGATAATTAAAATTGTAAGGCGGTAGAATTTTAGTCCCTGCCATATTTAAGCGCTATTTGTGCAAATAATAACGATTCAATTCTTTTCTCTGTCACCTAAACACAAAATGTTAGGGCATCATATACGGCAGCATTAGTGTATTTAAAATAGTTAAAATTATGTTTTATATATTCTTTACAAAGAGAATAACTCAAAATAGCTTTAGATGGTACTGTTGAAAACATCGCTTTATCTAGGTGCTTTGTAGTAAATATTTTTAGGAAGTGCGAATGCGGAGCGCAAAGTCAACACAGCAAAATCAAAAGGGCTGGCTAGAGTGATGATTATCGGGGGAGGATATTTTTTGGATTATAGTAATTTAAAATATATGAAATAGAAACACTCATTTAAAAGAAGTAGAAAGCCATTCCTTAAGTCAAAATGGTTTTTTTGACTCTGTTCTAACGTTCACTTTATACGGTATAAATTCAGACTCTAACCTATCAGAGTAATTCATAAATATAAATTGTTAATATAAGTTACTAATTTTGCAAAATCGCAAGGACTTAATGATTCGCTTTTGATAAACTGCTCGCTGAAAAATACGGCGAGGAAATAACGCATGTGGCTTGAGCAACTCAGGCGTCGACTGGCAAAACCTAAAACATCTGTACAGTTATGCCTATTAGGCGTAAGTGCCGGATTGATTGCTGCATTTTTTATTATTTTATTTCGTTTAACTATTTTATTTTTTCAAAGCTTATTTTTAGAAACCCCTGACGACTTTACTACACTGCCAACACTCGAACGTGTATTAATGCCGCTCATTGCTGCATTTTTAATAGCTTCTTTTGCCGCCTTTACAGGCTTTAAGCATTACCGCTTAGGTATCCCTTTTGTTATTCACCGAATTAAACGCCATTACGGACAAATGCCTCTTTATAACACTGTAAATCAGTTTGTTGGTGGAGCATTGGCACTCATTAGTGGCTTTTCGGTTGGTAGAGAAGGACCTTCTGTTCACTTAGGTGCAACGGGCGCAAGCCTCTTAGCGAATAAACTTCACTTACCTTATAACGCCATGCGTACCTTAAGTGGTTGCGGTGTTGCAGCAGGAATAGCTGCTTCATTTAACACCCCTCTTGCAGCCGTTATTTTTGTAATGGAAGTGGTACTTAGGGAATATAAAGTACATATATTTGTACCTATTATGCTTGCTGCCGTTACTGGTGCACTTGCCACACAATTTGTTTTTGGTGAAGGCTCTGAGCTAGCACTCATTACTATTGCTCCGCTAAGTGGTTGGCATTATCCATACTTAATATTATGTGGCATGGCATTAGGTGCAATTGCTTACAGTTTTAACCAAAACTTAATGCTTATTATTAAAACATTTAAACCTTTAAGCATGTTCCCTCGTTTATTAATTGCAGGCTGCATTGCCAGTGTAATCGCTTATGCAGTTCCACAAGCTATGGGCTCTGGTATGAGTGCAATTACCATTGCAGTTGAATCACCTGATAACGTAAAGCTACTAACGACTATTTTAATTGCTAAATTACTCGCCACGTTGTTTGCGATTGGTTTAGGTATTCCTGGTGGCTTAATTGGTCCTGTTATCGGGCTAGGTGTATTAGTTGGCACCCTTATGGCGTTTTTCGCACAATATATTAGCCCAGGTACAGATATAGCAGGAACTTACGCTGTTTTAGGTATGGCAGGATTAATGGCTGCTACCTTACATGCGCCACTTGCTGCATTAACTACGGTTATGGAATTAACCTCTTCTCCAGAAATAATAGTGCCAGCAATGATTGTTATAACAACTGCTTATGTAACTGCATTACAAGTTTTTGGTAACCGCTCTATATTTTTGCAGCAACTTGATTTTCAAGACTTACCCTATCATGTATCCCCTGCTACAGAAGCACTGCAAAAAGTGGGGATAATGGATGATATGGATGAGGACTTTAAACTTCTTTACTCAGACGATAAAGAACAAATAAAAAACACGCTTGATGCTATGGATAGCCAAACTCCACTTATTGTATTTGACGAAGAGAATGGTTATAGGCTTGCCGAATATGATTTAAGTTTAATGTCTGATCAAGCAATTAATTTAAACTACATAAACTTGCAAGGAATAAGCAGCCAAGCTACGTTAGCTGATGCATTTGATATTTTAAAAGATAAACGCAGTGGTGCATTGTATGTGTATAACCTTTTAGATGATCAACAAATTATGGGGCTGTTACGCTGGGATCAAATAAACAATATTTTGACTATACGTAATAGCTTACTTTAAACAATGGCGAGAACATTATGAGCGCATTATTAATTTATAAAACTCTGCATATATTTTTTATGATTGCTTGGTTTGCTGGCATTTTTTACCTACCACGATTATTTGTATATCACGCAATGAGTGAAGAGAGATCTTGCAACTCTATGCTTAAAGTAATGGAGCGCAGGCTACTTTACTTTGTCACTCCATTTGCCGTTTTAACAGCCGTTTTTGGTGTATTAACAATTGTTGAATATGGTCGTGATTGGTTTAGATACAGCATGTGGCTACATTATAAACTCGTACTCGTTATTATTTTATACCTATACCACGGCTACTGTTTTAAATTACTCGCTGATTTTAAACACGACAGAAACACTAAAACAGATCGCTTTTACCGTATTTTTAATGAGCTTCCCGTTATTGCATTACTTATTATTGTTGCATTAGCAGTGATAAAACCAAGCTTGTAAATCAGCCCAATGAATACCTTATATTTGCTATAATACGCGCGATTGCGTGCCCCATTTTATGGGTTATCGCGCCCTTTTGAATAAATAGGAATAATCCCATGTTAAGTTTCCAAGGTGAAAATATACTATCAGTAGGTCAACTTGACCGAGATTGTATTGAACGTATTTTTGCAGTCGCTAAAAAAATGGAGCCTTATGCAAAAAAACAAAAGCGTACCAACGTACTTGAAGGCGCAATTTTAGCAAACTTATTTTTTGAACCAAGTACTCGTACACGAGTAAGTTTTGGTACAGCCTTTAATTTACTTGGTGGTTTAGTTCGTGAAACAACAGGCATGCAAAGTTCGGCACTGGCTAAAGGTGAATCGTTATACGATACAGCACGTGTTATTTCAGCCTACGCTGACGCGGTAGCTATGCGCCACCCTGACTCAGGTTCAGTAAGTGAATTTGCTACAGGGTGCACAGTACCGGTTATTAATGGGGGTGACGGTCCAAATGAACATCCAACTCAAGCTTTGCTTGATTTGCTTACAATTGAGCGTGAGTTAAGTCGTTTTGATCAAAATATCGACGGTATGCATATTGCCCTTGTTGGCGATTTAAAATACGGACGTACGGTACATTCACTTTCAAAACTGTTATGCCATTATAAAAATGTAAAATTTTCGATGGTTGCACCCGATGGCTTACAAATGCCCGATTACATTTTAGATGCCGTCGATAATGCGGGTCATAAAATTGAACTAGTAAACAAAATGGAAGGCAATTTAGCGGCCGATATCGTTTACCAAACCCGCATACAAGAAGAACGCTTCCCTTCTCAAGAAGAAGCGAATAAATACCGTGGTGGTTTTAGAATAAGCCAGTCTATTTACAGCGAACATTGTAAAACTAACTCTATTCTTATGCACCCGCTTCCACGCGACAGTCGTATTGAAGCCAATGAGCTTGATAATGACTTAAACGCGAATGACAATTTAGCTATATTTCGCCAAGTACAAAATGGCGTATTAATTCGAATGGCTCTGTTTGCTTTAACTCTCGGTGTAGAAAATAAAGTCGAGAAGTATGAAGTAGACGTGCCTTGGTTTAGCCGTAAACGCGATAGCTAACCCCATTTTTTTGTGACAAACAATAGGATTTTTCATGACAATTAGCCAAGACTTATTTGAACGCGCTCAAGCGTCTATTCCAGGTGGTGTAAATTCGCCAGTACGTGCATTTAACGGCGTAGGTGGCACACCACTTTTTATAACCAAAGCAGAAGGCGCGTTTACATTTGATGCCGATGGTAATCGTTATATTGATTATGTTGGCTCTTGGGGCCCTATGATTATGGGTCACAACCACCCTGCAATTAAAAAAGCAGTGCATGACGCAGTAGAAAATGGCCTTAGCTACGGTGCGCCAACCGAAGCTGAAATTTTAATGGCTGAAAAAGTAAAAGAACTCGTACCATCAATCGAAAAAGTGCGCATGGTAAGCTCAGGCACTGAAGCAACGATGAGTGCAATTCGCTTAGCACGTGGCTTTACTGGTCGCGATAAAATATTAAAGTTTGAAGGTTGTTACCATGGTCATGCCGACTCTTTATTAGTTAAAGCCGGCTCTGGTGCACTAACTATGGGCGTACCTAATTCTCCAGGTATTCCTGAGGACTTTGCTAAACATACACTTACGGTATCGTTTAATAACCTAGATGAAGTAAAAGCTATTTTTGCAAAATATGCAGACGAAATTGCCTGTATTATTGTAGAGCCGGTCGCAGGAAATATGAACTGCATTCCTCCGGTAGCAGGCTTTTTAGAAGGTTTGCGTGATGTATGTGATGAATATAAGTCAGTACTTATTTTTGATGAAGTAATGACGGGTTTTCGTGTTGCACTTGGCGGCGCACAAGCTTATTACAATATTAAACCAGACCTTACGTGTTTAGGTAAAGTAATTGGCGGCGGCATGCCTGTTGGCGCATTTGGTGGTAAAACCGAAATAATGGATTACATTGCTCCTGTAGGACCAGTTTACCAAGCTGGTACACTTTCTGGTAACCCTATTGCAATGGCTGCTGGTTTAAAATCACTTGAACTATTAAGCGAGCCTGGCTTGCACAATAAATTAGAGGCAATTTCGAAGGCTATTTGTGAAGGCTTTGAAGCAGGTGCTAAAAAAGCAGGTATTGCATTAACGACTAATTATGCTGGCGGTATGTATGGATTCTTTTTCACTGATGCTGAAAAAGTAACAACGTACAAGCAAGCAACTGAATGCGACCTAGAGCGCTTCAAACGCTTTTTCCACCTTATGCTTGAAGAAGGTGTTTACCTTGCACCATCGGCATTTGAAGCAGGTTTTGTATGTGCTGCACACACTGAGCAAGAAGTTAACGATACAATTGCAGCAGCTGAGCGTTCTTTCGCTAAACTATAAAAAATCTAACTTTACGTTTATTAAATTCTTGTTTTAATAAACATAATTAAGACTAAAGATTGAAAAAAGCCCTTCTGGGCTTTTTTTATTTGTAAAGTAATATAAATGAATAATAATTAAGTAAAATCAGGTCTATTTATTATTACAATTATAAAAATAAAGAGAGTCTTATGTCAGGATTAAGAGATTTTACTGCCCCTGCAATTAAGCTAATGGCAAACTTAAAATACAAAACAAAAATAAGCCTCATGTTTGGCATATTGCTACTCCCTCTTGCTCTGAGTTTATTTTTTTTAGTGTCACTACTAGGTGACAGCATTAACGTTTCAAAAATGCAGCAACAAGGCTTAAAAGGTTACAAAGCTATATTTAACAATCAAATGCAGGGAATAAACGGTCAAAACATTAAAGTAGCTCGTACATTAGGATTCACAATAAAAGATAATCAGGCAGACGATATACTCGAGCTTATTTCTATTCAATCAAACTTAGCACTCGATAGTCAACTTGCCAGCGCTTATGTTAACCGCGCGCTCGTCACACCAATTCCAGCATTAATGATGCAAATAAATTTAACGACTGAAAGTGCAAACACGGTAATTACCAATAACCGATTTACACCGGATACATTTATCGCACTCTCAAATTTAAGTAAATCACTACCATTATATGAAGAGCAATTAAGTAACACTTTAAATGTAGCAATAACAGCAGAAAAATCCGTTCATAAAGAACTTAACCCTCTTTTAAAGCAATTACAAAATGCGGTATATACCTTTAAAAATGCTATAGATAAAAAACTACTTGAACCCGACAACATAGAATTAAATAAAAATGAATTTACACAACTAACTGAAAACGTAAATAATAATATAAGCCTTCTAATTAATAAAAGTATTCCAACTTTAGAAACCTTAGTAAAAAACAAATTACAAACTCAACAATGGACTCGTAACATTGTCTTAATAGCCTCAGTACTTAGTTTAACCTTTGCTTTTTACTTAATGGTCGGTTTTTACTTTGCCGTAGTTGATACAATTATTCGGTTTTCAGAAGCGGCTAATAAAGCTGCCAACGGTGATTTAAAAGCAACGCTTCACTCAAGTGGTAATGATGAAATGAGCATTATTGCATTGCAATATAACGCTTTGCTTAACGCTTTTTCTGATCTGCTATCTGATGTAAAGGCAAGTACAGTAGAGCTTTGTGATGCAACTAAGTCACTATCACACGCAAGCAGTCAAACGAGTGATGATGTTACTAAACAACAAGCGCTTGTAAATGCTATCCATAATTCATTAAGTGATATGGCACAAAGTGCACACGCAGTGGAAGAATCGGCTCATCAAGCGACCATAACGGCTCAAGATGCTGCTATACATGTTAAACAAGGATCAGACAATACGATGGAGCTTGCTAAGTATATGCAAGATCTACAAATTGAATTTGCTGAAAGCCAACAAGCTCTTGATAAACTAGCCCAAGATAGCCAAGAAATCAGCAAAGTAAGTAAAGGTATTAGCGAAATTGCCGATCAAACAAATTTACTCGCACTTAATGCAGCCATTGAAGCAGCTAGAGCCGGTGAGCATGGTAGAGGTTTTGCCGTTGTTGCTGATGAAGTAAGAACGCTTGCTCAGCGTACTCAAATTCAAACTCAAGAAATTCACCAAATTATTAGCTCTTTACAGCAAGCGTCTGACGATACGCAACAAAAAATGCGTTCTAGCGTTAGCAAAATGGAGCAATCTGTAAAAGCCGCAACAGAAACAAATACCGTATTACAAAGCGCTGAACTTAGTATGGGTGATATAAAACATCAAGGTGAAGTAATTGCGGAACGTGTTAAGCAACAGTCTAATGCAACAACACATGCACTAAGTAATTCGAAGGAAGTAAGTGCATTAGCAGATCATACACTCGTCTCTGCTCAATCAACGTTACAAGATGCGCAGCAACTTTCTCGCTTATCGAGTGATTTGACAAGATCAATGAGCTTTTTTAAGTCGTAAAACTAGCAACAGTTAAACAAGAAAGCCGCTAAAAAGCAGCTTTCTTGTTTAACTTAGTTATTACCTTATACACTGTGGTCTTGGCTCGAACTCGCTTGCTCTAAGTGGCAATTGAATTACCTTACCGCATCCAGGCGGAGCTTGTTTACCCGTTTCTTCATTAACAAAAGCCCAGCGAATAGAAGGTGGTCGAGTATCAGCTATAGATTGCGGGTTAAGTGGCTTTAAATAACGAATATATGCTTCAAGCGCCCCTACACTCCCTGTTAGTCCCGTACTTTTGTTGTCATCTCGTCCTAACCAAGCCACAGTTACCGTATTTTGATCAAACCCTGCAAACCAGCTATCACGTAAATCATTACTAGTACCTGTTTTTCCAGCGAGCTGAATTGACGGAAAGTGTAAATTTAAACGCTTAGCAGTGCCGTCTTTCGTTACACGTTTCATGGCATATTTAGTCATGTAAACAGCACCTTTATCAAAACGTGGTTCTGACTTTACAGTATGTTTATAAAGAACTTTACCCACTGAGTCGGTTAATGCTGAGATAGCTGTAAGCTCTCTGTATTCACCGTCAGCAGCGATAGTGGTATATAACTGTGCAACTTCGTAACTCGACATTTCTAGAGCACCTAAAAGCAGCGAAGGATATTCATTTATCGCGCCTTTAGCACCTAAACCTTTTAATGTATTTGCTACTTGATCTACACCTACATCAAGCCCTAAATTTACTGCAGGAATGTTTATGCTACGGCTAAATGCTTTATAAAGCGGGATAGCACCTCGATACTGATGATCAAAGTTTTCTGGCTCCCATACTTTTCCTTCTTCATTCGTTACTTGTAATGGCGAGTCATCTAGTAACGTCGCTAAGTTATAATGAGGAAGTTGTAAAGCAGTTAAATATACTGAAGGCTTAACTAAAGAACCTATATTACGTTTTGTATCTAAAACGCGATTAAAACCAGAGTAACGAACATCACGCCCTGCGACTAATGCCGATACACCGCCTTTTTCTACATTAACAGAGATCATTGCCGCTTCTAGCTTTTCGGTTTTAGGTCTATTTTCTAAATACGGCAAGCTTTTTTCAATCGACTCTTCCATCGCCGTTTGTTTTTGCAAATCAAAATAAGTAAATACTCTTACACCTGCATCAAGTGTTTGCTGATCAGGTAACAACTTATTTAGCTCACGGTTTACTAATTCTAAATAACCTGGGTAAGATTTTTGTAAACTTGCTTTCATTGGTGCAATATCAATAGGTCTATTTAACGATGCTCTATATTCTTTTGTATTTAATAGTTTATTTTCAACCATTAAACGAAGTACCAAGTCACGACGCTCCATAGTACGTTCTTTATAACGACGAGGATTGTAGTAAGACGGTCCTTTAACCATAGCCACCAGCAATGCTATTTGGTCGTATTCAAGCTCATCTATAGGCTTTGAAAAATAAAAATCAGAAGCTAAGCCCATACCATGTACGCCTTGGTTATAAGACTGACCTAGGTAGACTTCATTTAAGTAAGCTTCTAAAATTTGATCTTTTGAATAACGATAATCCAAAATAAGCGCTATAAAAGCCTCATTTACTTTTCGTAAAAGTGATCGCTCGCGCGTTAAATAAATATTTTTAGCTAATTGTTGTGTAAGTGTACTACCACCTTGAACGGTGCGCCCTGCACGTATATTGCTATAAAGTGCACGTAAAATAGAAAATACTGACACCCCATGGTGCTCATAAAAATTACGATCTTCTACAACAAGTAACGTATCTTTTAACATTGCAGGAAACTTATCAAGCGGCAAAAACTCTCTATCTTGTTTTGAGTCGTTACCAATTCGCGCTATTTGTACTGGCTCTAATCTGGCGTTATTTAAGCGTCTACCAAATTTATCTTTTATGGTTGCTACTTTTTGTCCTGCAAAACGAAGTTCAATAACATGAGACTCCTCAAGCCCATCATAAAATTCAAAGTCACGACGATAAATTTTGATGCTATCAGCCGATTTTACAAATTGCCCTGTACGGCTTAGCTTATTTACCGACGTGTAATTTAATCGCTCAAGTTCCCATATTACTTCTTGGCTTGATAAAAACTGTCCTGGGTAAAACTCCATAGAACGCGCATAAACTTGTGCAGGTAATTGCCACTTATTGCCTTCAAATTGACGAGTTATTTTTGAGTCTAAATAAATGAAGTACATCGCCATCGCTATAATTACAGCTAAGCTAAACTTCCAAAACACAGACCATGTTTTTCTAAAAAACGAGCGTTTAGCAACAACAGCAGTTGTTTTTTTAGCTTTTTTAGAAGCACCCTTTTGTGGCGTACTCGATGATTTACTCGCACGTTTAGTTGGAGACTTACTGGTAGGTGTTTTTTTATTATCAGCCATTTAAGTGTAATTTATTCCAAAGGTTATTTGCAAAGTGGATCTTAGCATATAGCCCATAACCCTAACACCTCAAAAGTTAACCTTCCCTGAAACCAAAAAAAGCTCTACCGAAGTAGAGCTTTGAGTGAACACACTATTATTCAAAAAAACAAATTTTAGCCATTACGAACTGATACAAACTCAGGGTATGCTTCAATACCACAGTCGTGTTGATCCATACCATTTAGCTCTTCTTCTTCTGTAACGCGTATTCCCATTGTTTTATTTAGCACAGTCCAAACAATGAACGATGTGATAAAAACAAACCCAGTAATACAAAGAAGACCAATCAACTGAGTAACAAAACTTGCCTCGCCATGTGTAAGTGGAACTAACATAATACCTAGTGCGCCACACGTACCGTGTACAGAAATAGCACCTACTGGGTCATCAATTTTAATTTTATCAAGCGCTATAATACTAAATATAACAAGCGCACCACCAAGTAGACCAAGTAAACAAGCCATTAATGGTGAAGGAGATAGAGGGTCAGCTGTTATAACAACTAAGCCTGCTAATGCACCATTTAAAACCATTGTTAAATCTGATTTACCCCAAAGTACTTTACATACAAACAGTGCAGACACAGCACCCATTGCTGCAGCAGCATTAGTGTTAAGTAGTATTTGGCCAACTGCAGTTGCATTTTCTTTATCAGAAATTAGTAATTGCGAACCACCATTAAAACCAAACCAACCCATCCATAAAATAAATGTACCTAATGTAGCAAGCGGCAAGTTAGAGCCTGGTATTGGGTAAATTTCTCCATTTTTACCATATTTACCTTTACGTGCTCCTAATATTAAAACACCAGCCAATGCGGCAGCTGCGCCTGCACCATGCACAATTGCAGACCCTGCAAAATCAACAAAACCCATTGCATCCAAAAACCCTTCGCCCCATTTCCAGTAACCTTCAATTGGGTAGATAAATCCAGTAAGCACAACGGTAAAAGCTAAGAAAGCCCATAGTTTCATACGTTCAGCAACTGCACCCGATACAATAGACATAGCTGTTGCAACAAACACTACTTGAAAGAAAAAGTCAGACTCTAAAGAGTGACTAGCATTAGCATCTTGCGTACCAATTAAAGCGCCTATCGAAGGAATAATTCCCCCTTTGTCATTGCCTACATACATAATATTGTAGCCAACAAGTAAAAACATCGTACAAGCTATTGAGTATAACGCGATATTTTTAGTTAAAATTTCAGCCGTGTTTTTAGAGCGAACCAAACCCGCTTCTAACATGGCAAAACCTGCTGCCATCCACATTACTAATATACCTGATATCAAAAAATAGAAGGTATCGAGTGAAAACTTTAGTTCTAGTATTGTATTTTCCATGAGACCTCCTTAAAGCGCTTCTTCGTCAAGTTCACCAGTACGAATACGAACAATTTGATCTAAGTCGTATACAAAAATTTTACCATCACCAATTTTACCCGTTGAAGCAATTTTAGTAATTGCTTCTACAACGCGTTGACAGTTTTCAGTACGTGTTGCAATTTCAAGTTTAATTTTAGGAATAAAATCAACCTGGTATTCTGCACCACGATATAACTCTGTATGACCTCGTTGACGGCCGAAACCTTTAACGTCGACTACAGTCATCCCCTCAATACCTAAATCAGCAAGTGCTTCTCGCACATCGTCTAATTTAAATGGTTTTATTATTGCACTAATCATTTTCATAGTGGCCCCCTTTGGACGCTTATTGTTATTCTGTTTGATAGATACAATCCAACCTTTGTGCCACTATTTTATATAAATTAAAAACAATAACTTAAGTTAAAAAGCAAAATAAAAGACAAAAAAAACGCACCATCTAGGTGCGTTAATTTAACAAGTTAGCTACATTGGTGCATTGAGTGTTTTATTCTTCTTTAAAAGCGACTAAAAACCTTAAATCAGACAACGCTTTATTTTCTATACTATACAGTTACGACCTCTACTTTTAGCTTCATACAAAGCGGTATCGGCAACGCGCATTGCATCAGTAAGACTGGTATTTTGAAAATCTGCGACACCTATACTTGTTGTGATGGTTAATGGCTTATCTGTAATAGAAAAATCATAACTTGCCATTTTCTTTCTAAATGCTTCTAAATATTCACGCCCTCGGGCAAGCTCTATATCAGGTAAGATAATCGCAAACTCTTCACCGCCTACTCGTGCAACCGTAAAGTTTGAAAACGTAGAGCGCATTAATGAACCGACTTGTTTTAAAGCCTGATCACCACCTTCATGCCCAAATGTGTCATTAATTTTTTTGAAAAAATCAATATCAAGCAATGCAAGCGTGTTTTTTTGATTTTTATTTTTTAATAGTTTTTCTGCATATTGATAAAAGTAACGGCGATTATAAAGCCCTGTTAAATGATCTCTAAAGGCACTTTCTTTTATGTCGGCTATTAAAGAAAGCTGCTCCATTGTTTGTAATACTCGACAATGAAACTCTTCATTCATAAATGGTTTTGTTAAAAAATCATTTGCACCATATTTAATAAATCGTGCAGACAAACCATGCTTGCCGGCACCTGATAAACCAATAATGGCCAAATCGTCGCGACCTCTAAAATTTCTCACTGCTTTAACAAGCTCGAAGCCATCCATTGTAGGCATTGCATAATCGGTCATTAATAATTTTATATCTGGATTAGCTTTTAATATATCAAGGGCTTGCTGACCGTCGTGGGCGTCTGTTACATCAAACAGTTGTTTTTGAAGCATTTGCTTCATCAAAGAACGACTCAGCATTGAATCATCTGCTATAAGTGCCTTACAGCCTTGGTTTCTTAATAGCTGAGCAACTAGCTTAACGGCGTAATGATACGAATCACGATTATCTTTAATAACATAATCAACAACACCGAGTTCGAGCATTTGCTGGCGTTTATATTCATCAATTTTAGATGTTAGAACAACTGTTGGTATTTTTTTAGTTAAAGTGTACTGCGCAACTTCACCGTGTGGTGCATCGGGTAAAGTTAAATCAACTAAGGCGAGTGAATAATTATGTTTTTCAACATATGTTTTGCATTCAGCTAAGGACCATGCAAAATCAATTGCAACATCAAGGTACTGCGCAGTTAAGTGGCGTAGAACCTGTTGCACTACTTTACTGTCTTCTACCACTAATACTCTTTGCATAGACCTTCTCTTTACTTCTGATTAATTTTTATAGCCGTAACTACAAATAAAAAATAATAAAACTATATTTTTGCAGCTTTAAACTACAAAAAAGAGTAAATAAAACATCCGGTAAGTATTGTTGTAATGTGCTTTAAAGATTAAAGCGTATTCCATTAGATTTATTGAATGAGCTTGTATACAAAAAAGATACAAACTAGAACGCAAATATACCGTATTTTCGTAACCACCTAAATAAATAAACATAAAATAGTGTTAATAAGGTGCATTACACAGCTCTTTAACACTTATTATTTTTACTTAACCAGTATTATCGGCCACTAGTCTCAATACCTTTGTTATTTCTCTCATTTTTATCTTTAATAGCGTATCAACAATAATAAGGATACTCCATGAAGCTTAGTCGTATTATCGGTTTACCGGTAACTGTTATTGCATTAATACTCAGCACTGCCTCATTTGCAGATAATCAACGTCGTATAGATGTTGATAGTAAGGTTGTAACTCAGCATAAAGCTAAAATAAATGGTCAGCGCTTTACTTATACTGTAGCGACTGGCACACAGCCTGTTTGGGATGATAAAGGGGATGCCGTAGCCACATTGCAATACACTTACTACACACGCGATAAGGTAGACGATAGAACAACTCGTCCATTATTAATTTCGTTTAATGGCGGACCTGGCTCAGCCTCTGTATGGATGCATCTTGCATATACGGGTCCTCGCGTATTAAAAATTGATGACGAAGGCTACCCTATTCAACCATATGGTGTAAAAGATAACCCTTACTCCGTGCTCGATATCGCCGATATTGTGTATGTAAACCCCGTTAATACTGGTTACTCTCGTGTACTTGAAAACGATAAAGGTGAAATTTTATCTAAAGCAGAACAAAAGAAAATGTTTTTTGGTGTAAATGCCGATATTAAATACCTTGCAGAGTGGCTTAATACTTTTGTAAATAGAGCTGAGCGCTGGCGCTCTCCTAAATTCTTAATTGGTGAGAGCTACGGTACAACACGTGTATCTGGTCTTGCTCATGAGCTACAAAACAGTCAATGGATGTATATAAACGGTGTTGTACTTGTATCACCTACCGATATTGGTATTAAACGCGACGGCCCAATTAAAGCAGCTAACCGCCTGCCTTACTTTGCAGCAACAGCTTGGTACCACAAAGCGCTTAAAGCCGACTTACAAGCCAAAGACCTAGATGAGTTATTACCTGAAGTAGAGCTGTTTACTGTAAACGAATTAATTCCAGCACTTGCAAAAGGTGGTTTTATTAATCCTGACGAGAAACGTCGAGTTATTACAAAGATGGCGCACTACGCAGGTTTATCAGAAAAGTTTGTTGAGCAAAATAACTTAGATATCCCTACTCAATTCTTTTGGAAAGAGTTGCTACGAGAACGAGGACAAACTGTTGGTCGTCTCGATTCTCGCTATTTAGGAATGGATAAACGCGATGCTGGAGAATCTCCTGACTATTGGGCAGAACTTACGTCTTGGTTACACTCATTCACACCTGCTATTAATCACTATTTACGCGAAAAGTTAAACTATAAAACAGATGTAAAATATAACTTATTTGGCAACGTACATCCGTGGGATAGAACCGGTAACAATACAGGTGAGAATTTACGCTTGGCAATGGCGCAAAACCCTTACTTAAACGTAATGATTCAGTCTGGCTATTTTGATGGCGCAACCAATTACTTTGACGCTAAATATACATTATGGCAATTAGATCCAAGCGGAAAAATGAAAGATCGTTTGAGTTTCAAAGGCTATAGAAGTGGACACATGATGTACCTTCGTCATGCTGATTTAGAAAGTTCTAATAACGATTTACGTGACTTTATTGAACAAGCTTTACCTAAAGCAGGACAAGCCGCAAAATACTAAAAACATCTATAAACATAAAATGGCTCCTTAAGAGCCATTTTATGTGTGCTTTTCATGTCGCAAACAATAGCTTTTAAGTTGAGTTATTACATCGTTAAAACATAACTCTAAATCACTTATTATTTCGCTTTTAACAGCTTTCTTTTCTGCAAGCAATTCAACGTGCTCGCATAATTGGGCAAGTTTTAAAGCAGCGACTGATTTGGATGAAGACTTTAAACCATGCGCCTGAAACGCTAAGTCAGTGTAGTTTTCGCTTATCGCGTAAGCATTTATTAGTTTTACTTGCTCACCTGCTGTTTGTAAAAATGCGTTAAATATCATGCAGTGAATAGCTGGATCATCGCCTAACATCGCTTTTAATAGTGTAATATCTAATTGATCAAAGCTATCTGAAACTATATCTTTAATATCTTGTTTTTCTATACTTGTATTTACCAATGCTTTCGAGTGCTTCATTAGTAGCGTCTTTAATTTAACAAGTTCTATTGGTTTTGTTAAAAAGTCATTCATCCCACTGTTATAACAATTATCTATATTACTTTTAGTAATATTTGCAGTAATTGCTATTATAATAAGTTCGTTAAAAGAGCTATGTTCACGTATTTTTTTTGCTAAGCCTAATCCGTCAAGTAAAGGCATTTGAATATCAGTTAATAAAATATCAAAGTTATTACTTTGCAGGATTTGCCACGCTTGTTCTCCATTACTTACAAAAGTAGAGCTAACTCCTAACATGGTTAGTTGTTGCTTTAAAACTTGTTGATTTGTTACCTGATCCTCAGCAACTAAAACTTCAAGAGTAGGCAATGTTACTGCATCTAAATTTTGCTTAGTTATCTCAGGCACTTGTTCTTGTTCAGGTAAATTTGCTTGTTCAAAACAGTTAAACGTTACGGTAAAACAAGAACCTTGATCTAACTCGCTTTGTACACTAAGCACTCCTTGCATACGCTCAATTAGCTCCTTAGTTATTACTAAGCCTATGCCTGTACCATTTACTTTGCTGGTTTCTGCACCTAAACGATCGAAAGGTTTAAATAAACGAGAAATATAATCAGAAGCAAAACCGCACCCTGTATCTATTACGTCTATTTCACATTGCTTTGTGCTCAAAACCCTACAGTTAATATTGATACTACCATTAGGCTTGTTATATTTAATCGCATTAGACAGCAAGTTAAGCATTACTTGCTTAAAGCGACGTTGATCAATATAAATACTTAACCCATTAAGTGATTCAAAGCCTTGAGTTGTAAGTGTAATCGATTGCTCATTAACCAGTTCTGTTACTAATTCTACTGACTCTTCTAATATATTTTTAACTGGAACGTAAGAAAAATTAAATTGCATATTACCCGACTCAATCGAAGTTAAATCAAGCACATCGTCTATAAGTAATAATAAATGCTCACCTGCTTGATAAATGCTTTTAGCGTTTTCCTTATGTACTTTATTTGCTTTTTCATCGTAACCATACAGTTGAGCCAAACCCAAAATTGCGTTTAAGGGTGTTCTTAACTCATGGCTCATACTTGCCATAAAATCAGATTTTGCTTTACTTGCAGACTCAGCTTGAATACGTAATATGTTTAACTTTTGATGGTTGCTAGCAACTTCATTAACCATGCTATTAAATGCATTAATAACACGACCAACCTCATTTTTTTGTTGTTTGTCTATGTGGCAATCAAAATCACCTTTAGCTAAACGTGCAAACCCTAGTTTTAACGTTCTCAAAGGTGACGTAACTCTATAATCTACCAGCCAAGCCAAGCCTATAAAAACGACAACTAAAATTATAAACTGTATGTATATTAACGTGTAATGGAGTTTTGATGATTCATTTATTTCATTTGTAAAGTTAACAACCAAGCTAATATTAGCAAGTGATTTATCTAAAAATTCAACCTGTTGAAATAACAACATATCACCATTCTCATTAGTCCCTATCCATGTTTCGAGTGGGTACAACTGATTTCCTGTTTCAGAATCAACAATTTTTATGCTTTTCCAATTAGGACGGGTTTGCAACTGGCTGTCTATTTCTTCATAAAGCTCTGCATATTGCCTAGTTAATAATGGTGTAGTAAGCGAGGTAGATAATTGAACTAAAGAACGCTGAGCTGCTTTTGATAAACCATCATTTACCCAGCGTGCCTGTTCAGGTAATGCGTAAAATATAAAAAGAAAAGCCATTAGTAGTCCACAAAGCAATACCACAATAAAGCTTTGCGCTCTTAAACTACGAAACCCTCTAATTTTCAACATAAAATGAGCGTAAGCCCCATTGGGTTAACTGTTGGTATTCAGCTAATGTTGCAATACTCGGCTTAATAATTGGGATCTCTTCAAGCAAATATTTAAATTCTGGATCTTGTCCAATACTTAAAATAGCCTGCTGTACTTTTAGCTGTATTGCAGGGTCAACCCTTGGATGAGCAACAATTGGATGACGGCTTATTTCACGTGTTTTATAAAGTATATCAAGCTTATTTTGTAAGTTTTCTGGTTGTTGCTTAAACGTACCCATTACACCACCACCAGCCATAGTTGAGTGCAACGCTACATTTAAATAGACCGATGGATGGGTTTGAACATAAACCGGTTTAATAGTTATTCCGTGTAATAAAGCTAAGTCGGCTCTCATTAGTAATGAAGCACCTAATGCATTTGGTGCTGGAAATGCAATCTCAGCCCCTTCAAGCTGGCTTAACTTAGTAATACCGCTGTCTTTATTTACAACTAAAATACCTTGAAGTTTACGCCCTGCATCTTTTATTAACGGTAAATACCCTTGTTTTTCATGTGCTATAACACTATGCCAAGGATTCATATAAGCAAAATCGTATTCACCATTAGCAAAAGCTTGTTCAAATACAGGGATCGATTCAACCGTAATTAACTTAATCGTCACTCCGGTCTGTTTACTTACTTGTTTAAGCAAAGGCTGCCAAATTGCATTTAGCTTTTGTGACTCATACTGTGGCACAACACCAAAGGTATACTCTTGAGCAAATAATAATGAACTGTGCATTAAACATAATATAGCCACTAAATACTTCATTAAATCTCCAAATAATAGCGCGTAATTATTATTAGCTTAGTTAAATACTGAGAAACCCACCATAAAATTATTATTTATTCGGTATTTAACACTGACCAGCTTTAATAATAGGCGGTTTTGCTTGATATTCTTTGCTAATAAGTATGTTGCGTAAATTTACGAGAGTTTTATGAGTACTTTTAAGTCCCACTTTATTATTAAGCCATGTAGGAATAGAGCCGCCTGGTAAAGCATAAATCTGATAGACAATATTTAAATCGTCACCTTGTTTGGTCAACAACCAGTGTGCATTTAAAGTAATAACTCTTACAACCCCTTTGGCACGAGGTAGCGAGTCGGCTCTAGCCTTAACTACTAACTGGCTTTGAGTTGGTGTTAGTTGTGAGTAGCAGGAATAAGTAATTACATCTCTATTAGCAACAGGCCAAGGAGAGTCAAAGTAACTATACACAAGGTTTTCGGATGGGCTTAAATGCTTAATAACATTTACTTTTGAGGCGTTTTCTATCCATTGGGGTGCGGTGTTTGTATCGCTAAGCAATTCTAAAAAATCATTAGCATTTACATTACTTACTGTAACTACCCCTCTTACTTCAAATGTATTATCACTGTGGCTTTGATAATACACACTTACTCCACCTTTGTTATTATACAATTGCCATTTAGGCTCAGAGTAAGCGTTAAAACATTGAACTAAAAATAAAATACTAATGCACCTTTGTAAAAAATTAACGTTACAAAAGTGCATTGTTGTTATTGCCAATAAGGTTTTATATCAAACGAAGCTAGTCGGCTTTGCTCCATAGCACTGATTAAATATTCAGATTTTTGATCAAGCCAAGATTGAATTTTTGCTAAATGTTCATCCTCTTGACCCGCACATAGTTGCTTTAAATACTCCAAAGTACTCAGCTCATACATACCATGAGAAATATCTAACCAAGGTAACCTAAACTCTAACCGTTCTTCTTTATCAAATAAAGTACCGAGGCAATTACCACTTAGTAGACTATTTTCAAGCTGCGAACGTAAATCAAGATAACCAACAACATCCATTGTTTGTTCTTTTGGCAATAGTTGATGTAAGTTTTTCCAGTCTTTATTAAAAAGTCTATTAGCAATTGACGATACAGGTTTCTCTGCAGCTTGAAGCTCTACTTGTCCCCAATCTTTACGCCATTGCTTATCAATCAACCAAGTTGTTAGTGACAGTAATAAGCGGTTATAACGTGCGCTATGAAACAGTGCGTTAATATCATCAATACTCGGTTGTAGTTCTTTTAAATCGCCGATAACTTGCGCCAACGCGGGAGCTGCATTTATTTTTTTATAAAAAGCATGGCGTTTAGATGTATATGTTTTTAACTGAATTGCATTTTCTACCCATGCTAATTCACTTAATAGCCACTTAAGTTCTGTACGTAAATGTTCTGTACTCTCTTTAGACACAATATCGTCGTATAACCAAAAAGTATGGCGGATTAAACTAATGCCATCGGTTACTCTTTTTAGTGTTTTTAAGCTCGGCTTGTCAAAATAGCATTGCTCATGTTTTTGCACAAAACGAATACCAAAGTTCATTGCTGCTGTTAACGCACTTTCTTGACTTGCGTTACTTGGCAATTGAACAAAACCTATAGACTTGCTTGGTTTTAATGGTTTTTCATCTGCAAGGCGATAACCACGAGCAGCTTTAGAATATAATCCTAAACGAATACAGTTTTGGCTAACCAATAGGTCTGCAAAAGCAAACAACTCACTACGGCTTCCCTCAACAAGTTCAATTTCTAACTCGCTAATAATCTCAACTTTGCCCGCAGCTGCAACTTCACCTTTATCTAAAACAACTTCAATTTTGCCACCTGTTTCGGTTTCGATTAACCAAGTACGGCGAATAAAGTTAGTACTAAATATGGGATATAGGTTTTTAGAAACGCTACTCACCTGCATGCCATGCGGCCAAATATTGGCATTAAAAGCCATTAAATTAGGACGATTTGACTCAATAGGTAAATTGTACTCAGGTCGTTGATGCAAACCGCCAACAACTTCACCGGCAAGCTTTATAGTTTGCTCGCATTGGGTATCGGCACAACGTGTCCTAAAGCCAATATCAAGCGCTCTAAGCTCACGGCTTGGCGTATCATAATAAGCATTTTGTAAACTACGCGATGGCTTATTAATAACTGTTTTTGCAAATTGAGTAATTAATGAGGGGATCAGTGGAATAACGGCATCTGACACCAAAAACTTCAGTTCTATCTCAGTATCCATTCGGTTTGCGGATTACCTTTAAAATAAATAAGTGCTCAAAATAAACAAAGCGCATCCACAATGCAAATTTTTTAACCTTATTTATCCATCAAAACCAGAGCTGAGTTACAATATCAGTCTTGCTATTACGTTATTTAATCCATACTATCTAACTACTTATGTGAAATAAAAATCATGTTCATAACGGACGCAGTTAGATCAACAAGGTAGATAAATGCTAAAACATTGTTTATTAGGGCTACTTTTAACAGCCACCACATTTATGAGTTATGCAGAAGAAGCGCAAGTAACCAACTCATCTGATGCAAAAACCGCTTATATTATCGATAATTTATATACATTTATGCGCTCTGGCGCGAGTAAAAATTATCGACTACTCGGCTCTGTAGATGCTGGAACAAAGTTAACCTTGTTATCTGCTGAAGAAAACGGCTTTATTAAAATTAAAGATGATAAAGATCGAGAAGGTTGGATAGAATCTAAGTTTGTTACTAAAACAGCAGGATTACATCAGCAATATAAAACGCTTAGTAGCGAAATGAGCACGATGCAAGAAAACCTTCGCCAAGCTCAAATAGAACTTCCGCAACTGCAAGAACAAAATCAAACTTTAACTGATCAAAACTTACAATTATCTGATCAGATCACTAAATTAAAAACAACGCTTGAACAAGAGCGCACTCAAAAAGAAGCAGCAAGCTCTAAAGAGAAACGCCAATTGCTAACTTACGGTGGTGCTATCGCATTTTTGGGTCTGTTTTTAGGTATTATTTTAACCATAGTGTTGTCGCGTCGTAAACGCTACGAAGGTTGGGCGTAATGCTTAAATGATGTGGGATAAAATCCCGCATCGTTATTTTTAAATATCTATTATTAATCCGTCGTCTTTTTTAATTTTTTCAATCACCATATAAGTATGATGCGTACCAACGCCTGGAATATCCACTAAATCACCAAGAACTTGTCTATATTCTTCCATATTAGAAACACGTATTTTTAATAAGTAATCATAACCACCAGCAACCATATCGCATTCAACTACTTGTTGTATTCTTAAAATATGTTCTCTAAATACCTTAAACACAGCCGTGTTAGAAGCAACAAGTGATACTTGCACATGTGCAACTAAACTTTGATTAAGTTTTGCTTCGCTAAGCTTAGCGTAGTAGCCTTCGATATAGCCTTCTTGCTCTAATCGTTTTACACGATCAAGACATGGGCTTGCACTCAAATTAACCTGTTTTGCGAGGTTAACATTTGAAATTCTGCCGTTCTTTTGTAGAACGTCTAATATGGCTAAATCGATACGATCTAGCATGCGTAATCTATTTGGAATTGTCATAACAGAATTTTATGCGGATAAGTTAAATTTATGCCCTGTAAATTATCGTAAAACGCGAAATTTAACCAGCATATTCTGCTGAAATTTAATTAGAATGCACTCACTATATCACTGGTAATTAATTTTACTTTAAATCTAAACACTCCTGGGAGTTGCTTATGTTATTCAAAGGCGATTTGACAACACACTGTCCTATTAGACAGAAAATTCGTGACTTTTACCGCATTGACGAGAATGCGGTTATTGATCATATTTTACCGCTTGCAGAAGTAGGTGTAAAAGCACGAAGTCGTGCATGGGAAAGAGCTCGCCAGATTGTTTTAAACATTCGTAAAGAGCAAGATGGGCAAGGCGGTGTTGATGCGCTTTTAAATGAATTCTCACTCTCTAGTGAAGAAGGCGTAGTATTAATGTGTTTGGCCGAAGCTTTACTTCGCGTTCCAGACAAAGCAACACAGGATGTTTTAATCCGTGACAAACTAGCTAAAGGTGATTGGAGTTCTCACTTAGGAAGCAGCGATTCTTTATTCGTAAATGCGTCTTCTTGGGGTCTACTAGTTACCGGTAAAATGGTTAACTACACAGACAAAACGAAAGAACAGCAGTTTGGTATGCTTAAAAAGACCATTGGTCGTTTAGGTGAACCCGTTATTCGTAAATCTGTAAATTTTGCTATGAAAATTATGGGTAAGCAATTCGTTATGGGTCGTACCATTGACGAAGCAATTGAACGCGCTGCCGATACAGAGCAAAAGGGTTATGTATATTCTTACGATATGCTAGGCGAAGGCGCGCGCACAATGAAAGATGCGAAGCGTTACTTTGACAGCTACATGAATGCAATACACTCTATTGGTAAAGCGGCAAATGGTCGTGGTCCAATAAAAAGCCCAGGTATTTCAGTTAAGCTTTCAGCAATCCACCCTCGTTATGAATTCACTCATAAAGACCGTGTAATGAAAGAAATTGTACCAAAGCTAAAAGAGCTTGCACTTGCTGCTAAAAAATACGATATCGGCTTTACCGTTGATGCAGAAGAAGCAGACCGTCTAGATATTTCTCTTGATGTTATTGAAGCCGTATTTAGCGATAAAGATTTAGGCGATTGGCAAGGGTTTGGTTTAGCTGTGCAAGCGTATCAAAAGCGCGCTATTTTTGTTATTGAATGGCTAACAGAACTTGCGACCCGTGTTGGTCGTAAAATGATGGTACGTTTGGTTAAAGGCGCTTACTGGGATACAGAAATCAAAACCACACAGCAAGACGGTTTAGACCACTACCCCGTATTTACACGTAAAGCGACAACTGACGTTTCTTATAAAGCATGTGCAATTAAAATGCTCGAAGCGCGCGACGTACTTTACCCGCAATTTGCAACGCATAACGCTTATACTGCTGCCACTATTTTAGAAGTTGCAAAAGGTGATAACACAGGCTTTGAATTTCAACGTTTGCACGGTATGGGTGAATCTTTATTTGACCAAATCGTTAACGAAGAAAAAATCCAATGTCGTGTATATGCACCCGTAGGTCAGCACGAAGACTTACTCGCTTACTTAGTACGTCGATTACTAGAAAATGGCGCTAACTCATCATTTGTAAATGCAATTGTAGATACAACTAAACCTGTTGAATCGTTACTGCCAGATCCAGTTGAAACACTGCAAGGTTTACGTAATAAGTACAATACGCAAATTAAAATGCCAATTGATTTATACGGTGAAGAACGCGCTAACTCTAAAGGCATGGATTTAACCGATATAAACGTTATTACCCCTTTCAAAGAAAACCTTGAAATCTGGTTTAACGAGAATTTAATTGAGCAAAGCCAAGTACCTGAAGGCTCGCTTGCAGTTAAAAACCCAGCTAACCATAAAGAAATTATTGGTCACGTTAAATTGCAAACTGGCGAAGAAATGAAAGTATTGCTTGCTAATGCTGAAGCTGCTTTTGAATCATGGTCGCAAACATCAGTAAAAGAGCGTGCTAATTTGCTGCGTCGAATTGCTGATATTTTAGAGCGTCATCACGACGAACTCGTTGCTATATGTATTAAAGAAGCAGGTAAAGTAGCGCAAGACGGTATTGATGAAGTACGTGAAGCCGTAGACTTTTGTCGTTATTATGCAGCGCGCGCAGAAGACTTATCGCAAGATGAGCGTTTTGAAGCCCGTGGCGTTATTTTATGTATTAGCCCATGGAACTTCCCTCTCGCTATTTTCTTAGGTCAAGTTGCTGCTGCTATTGTTACTGGTAATACAGTTATTGCAAAACCAGCAGAGCAAACAAGCTTAATCGCATTACGTGCAATTGAACTTATGCTATCTGTTGGTTTACCTGAGCATGTTGTTCAGCCTGTTATTGCTCGCGGTAGCGAAGTAGGTAAAGTGATAGTGCCTGATGAGCGAATTCAAGCAATTATGTTCACGGGTTCTACCGAAACAGGTACCATCATTTCACAAACACTCGCTGCTCGTAACGATATTCAAGTACCGCTAATTGCAGAAACTGGTGGTCAAAACTGTATGATTGTTGACTCAACAGCCCTTCCTGAACAAGTAGTTGATGATGTAATCAGCTCTGGTTTTCAAAGTGCGGGTCAACGCTGTTCAGCTCTTCGTGTTTTATTCATTCAAGAAGACGTAGCCGATGGCATTATTGAAATGCTTAAAGGCGCATTAGCTGAATTACACATTGGTGACCCATCGTTACTTTCTACCGACGTAGGACCTGTAATTGACGAAAAAGCACTTAAAAACTTAAACGATCACGTTGAGTATTTAAAAGGCAATGCAACACTTCATTACGAGTGCAAAATTCCTGACAATACGCAAAACGGTGCATTCTTTTTTGCGCCTCGTTTATATGAAATTAAAGACTTATCAGTACTTAAGCGCGAAGTATTTGGTCCATGTGTTCATATTGTTCGCTTTAAATCGAGCGAACTAGACGATGTAATGGATCAAATAAATAACACGGGCTATGGTCTAACAATGGGTGTGCATTCACGTATTGAAGAGCGTTGTGAGTACCTTGCTAAAATGTCACGTGCAGGTAATGTTTACATTAACCGAAACATGATTGGTGCAATTGTTGGTGTGCAACCATTTGGTGGCCGTGGTTTATCAGGTACTGGTCCTAAAGCTGGTGGCCCTAACTACCTACAACGCTTAGTGAAAGAAAAAGCATCACCAGATAACGTACAAATGACTAACCTAACGCCAGACGAACTTGATTTACACCACTACAGCGGTGCAAATGAGCAAGTTAAAAAGCTAATGGCTAATTCAATGCGAGATGAAAAAATTTGGCGTGCAACTCCATTAAACGACCGAGTTTCAGCTGTGCGTCAATTGCTTGCTAAAGTTGCTACGGTAGAAATTATCGACGATTTAGCAGACGATTTAGCATTAACATTATCTGAAGCGCGCGCACAACTTAATCGCCTTGAAAAACACATGCGTAAGTTTACAACCCTTCCTGGACCAACGGGTGAGTCTAATACACTTCATCTAGAGGCACGTGGTTGTGTAGTATGTTATGCAGATAAGAGCACTTCATTTAACTTCTGGGCATTATCAATTATTACCGCTATTGCAGCGGGTAATACGGTAATTACAGTAGCGTCTGAGTTGTTTTATGATGAAGCAGTCGCCTTTAAAGATAAATTTATCTCTACCGGTGTTGCTGAAGGTGTTTTCCAAGTAGCTAAACCTAATCAGTTACAAGCTATTTTGGCTCACCCTCATTTAGCGGGTGCGGTAGTTGCTGCTCGTTCGTCTCGTTTAGGCTACTTTAGCCAACAGCTTGCACAACGTAAAGGTGCTATTTTACCGGTAATTAGCTCAGAGTATTACGATACGCTAATTAAACGCCTTATTACCGAAAAAACTATCAGTATTGATACAACGGCATCAGGTGGTAACACATCACTAATGACACTCGTCGAAGACGATGAATAATTAATCTAATACTTTTTTAGTTAAAAATAAAATAAGGCACTGCAAAGTGCCTTTTTT
Source organism: Pseudoalteromonas sp. TB64 (assembly GCF_000498095.1). Taxonomy (GTDB): domain Bacteria; phylum Pseudomonadota; class Gammaproteobacteria; order Enterobacterales; family Alteromonadaceae; genus Pseudoalteromonas. Next base: position 26,987 of record NZ_AUTQ01000189.1, on the reverse strand, counting down.
ATTTGGTAACACCGTATAACTTTGTTACTTTGTATATAGATTAGTCATATAAGTAATAAAATTGAAAATACTCCCTATCTCACAATTACTTCCTGGCATGTTTGTCCAAAACGTTACTAAGCAAACGGGCAAAATAAAAGTAAAAAGCCAAGGCTGGGTTAAAACCCAAACAAGTATAGATAAACTGATAAAAGCAGGCATTTTAGAAGTAGAAATTGACCCTGACAAAACACTCATTGACTCAGTTCCTGAAAAAGAACCAGTTAAGACACCTTCAGTAAAAATCAAACGAGATCCTTGGCAAAAAGCGCATAGTGCCGAGCAAGAAATGGGAAAAGCCAAAAAACTTTACGACGAAGCAAAAACACTGCAAATAAAAGCATTTAAAGATATAAAAGCGGGTCGAGATATAGATATTGCACCATTTAGAGAACTTGCTAGTGGCTTTATGGACTCCGTTTTTAGAAACCAAGATGCACTAGCGTGCCTCACACAAATGCGTCAAAAAGATGCCTATCTGCTCGAACATTCTATTAATGTATCTATCTTAATGAGTATTTTTGCAAAGCATTTAGGAATAGAAAAAGAAATTATAGAGCAGCTAACAACGGGTGCTCTATTACATGACATTGGTAAAATAAAAATCCCTGATGAAATTCTAAATAAACCAGGTCGCTTTACCGATGATGAATTTACGATAATGAAAAATCATGCACTTTATAGTAAAGAGATTTTAGAAGAGTCAGGATTAACTGGTGTTGCTGTTGATATAGCGGGTATGCACCATGAACGATTGGATGGTAAAGGCTATCCATTTGGTAAAAAAGGCGATGAAATAAGCCAGTATGTACGCATGGCTTCTATTGTAGATGTTTATGATGCACTTACAGCAGAGCGTGTTTACAAAGCCGGTATGGAGCCAATCAAGGCATTTAAAATATTGAAAGATGGATGCCCAGACAGCTTTGACCCTGTATTACTAACTAAGTTTATTCAATGTATTGGTATTCACCCAGTGGGTACATTAGTTAAACTCTCCAGCCAAAAAGTAGGGTTAGTAACAGAAAGCAACCCAACAGCACCATTAAAACCGGTGGTTAAAACATTCTATAGCGCTAAACATAGCCGTTACACGCAAATTCAGGACATTGATTTATCAAGCAAAAAAACTTCAGATTCGCTTGAGGCTGCGGTTAAACCCAAAGAATATAATATTGATTTAGAGCGTTTTTACAAAAATTCTATTTTACCTTAAGTGTATTAAGCTACTTCATTGAACGCAGTTAACTGCATATTGAAGTAGCTCCAACAGTTTTATTCAGGCCAGTCTTGTAAGGCTTTTAAACTAAATTCATACCCATCAAAATCCAGCACACTTTGCTCTGGTGTAATTTCTTGTACTGTAAGCGCTCCAATGCTTTCGCCTTCATGAAGCTCTCGTCCATTAAGTTTTATCCAGCGCTTATCGTTACTCGATGAGTAAATATGTGCTTGATACTTTATAGGCGGCAACATAATTTTTAGTCCATCAGGTAATAATTCTACAGGTCTAACTCTTGATGAATGGTACGTCCCTTGTGTTACTTCATAATCATTTGATTCTTGAGTTTCTTGAACCGCTTGGGCAAATGCATCTTTAAGCTTGTTAGACACTGCATCAAGTTCTGGATCATTTACCGTATTTTGTTTATTACTTAACTGACGACCCAATACTTTATATTTGCTCATATCAAGCTGCGCAGATTCTATATTCTGCTGTTGATTATTTTGCGATTGATTATTCTGAGGTTGATTATATTGAGGTTGATTATATTGAAGCTCAGGTACACTTTGAGTTTGCTGCTGATAACTTTGCTGATTAGGGTTAGCTTGGCTATAACCTTGCTGATTAGCCTGAACTGACGAACCATAAGCTTGAGAGTTATAAACTTGTTGATTTCTCGTTGGTGTAACATTGCCTTGGTTAGGCGCCATTGGCATATATTGCCCTTGCGGTGTTAATAACATTTGCTGAACACCATTTGGTGTTTGTACAAAAACTAACTGCCCTTGCAAAGTTTGACTATTTACTACTTGCTGAGGTGCTTGCTGCTGAACCGTCTTTTGAGCAACGCCTTGTAAAGGCGACTGAGCATTACTATCTGATTCATCTAAAGCTTTAGATTCTTTTTCAGATGCTACTTTAACAGGCGCTGCCTGTATTTTTGTAGTCGTTGTTATATTTTCAACGCTTTCACTTTGTAGCCACTTACCTGTAGCAAAACCACCCGCTACAACAATAAATGCAGCTAAACTTGTGCCAAAAACTAAAGCTAGTCTACGGTAACGTGTTAAAGCCTGCTGTTGTTTTAACTGTTCCGATTGCAAATCATATTGCTCAGCGCTCATATCTGTTTGTTGCGATTGCTTTAAAGCATCTAATAAATAAGACATAACTAACCCAACTATAATATAAATGAAAGCCCAACACCTGCTGCAAAAAAAGCAACAAAGCTAAAGCTATATGATAAAAGCGGCACTGTTTTTTGTGGCGTATTAGTTGAAGCGATAAAATCCATTGGAAGAGATTCTTGAGCTGATTTTTTAATAATATCAACATCAACAATTAATTGTTGCTTAGCAAATGTGCCAACTAAAGCTCGCTCACAAACTAAATTCATAAGCCGAGGAACACCACCAGTTAACTGGTGAACCGCTTGCATAGCATCCAACGAAAATATTCCTTTATCACATCCTGCAATATGCAACCGATGTTTAATGTATGCAATGGTTTGCCCTTGTGTAAGGGGCAGTAGATGATAACGCGCCGTTATTCTTTGAGCGAGTTGTCTCAGTTCATTCCGTTTTAGTAATTCTTGTAGCTCAGGTTGCCCCACTAAAACAATTTGTAATAATTTTTTATGGTCAGTTTCTATATTAGTTAATAAGCGTAACTGTTCTAATACGTCAGGCGCTAGCAGCTGCGCTTCATCAATAATAAGTATGGTGTGCCCACCCGCTTTATTATTTGTCTCGAGGTGCTTTTTTATAATATCAGTAAGGCTTTTAAGCGTTGCATTTTGTGTATCGTAGTTAATATTTAACTCGTCACAAATACTTGCTAACAATTCTAATTCTGAAAGCGCTGGGTTATGGATCATTGCCACTTGCGTGTTTTCAGGTAACTGTTCAAGCATACTTCGGGTAATAGTGGTTTTACCGGTTCCTACTTCACCTGTTAATAATACAAAACCACCGTCCTCTCCTAATCCGTAGGTAAGGTGTGCTAAGGCTTCTTTGTGTCGTTCACTTAAAAATAAATAATGAGGGTTAGGTGAGATGGAAAAAGGTTTTTCATTCAGACCAAAATAGCTTAAATACACCGTGATGTTCCTTCGTAATTAAATCACGGCCTATAATGGCAAAAAAACACGCTCAGTGACAACACTGTGAGTGCTTTATTATTGAAATAACGTAAATTTATGTAAAAGACAAAATACGCAACACAATATTGTGCTGCGCATGAGTAATAAACATTTACTTTTCGTAACGCATTAATCGTAAATACACACTGCTTGTTTTTGCATGCAGGCTATTTAGTCCACTATCAAACTGATACACCCAAGCAGAACTCATATTGCTGACACCTGAAGTATTAGACCAATAATTTTGCAGCTTAGTACCAAAAAACACATTTTCATTAATACTTGGTTCTGTGCAGCTGTGCTCTAAAATACTGGCGAGCTCTTTGATATTAGGTACTTGCCAATCATCATAATCTGCAGTGGTATCATTTAGCGCGCCGCGAAGCGCTTCTTGCCATGTTAACGAGGGCGTTGAGCCATCGCACGCACTTGTTTCACTATTATAAACTTGGCCGTAGCTGCAACGCTGCCACATTAAACCTGTTTCGCTATCAGATACTGTGCCATCAGTATTTATAGTAAACTGATCTGTCGGTGTTGTTGTATCAGCGCCGGCATAGCACGTTTGCTCAGCAGCAACATTAAAACTAAAACCCATCGCTGCTATTGTTAATAGTAATTTTAATTTCATAGCTTTCTCCTAACGACTTCTAACTAAACGAACATACGCCGTATTATTTTTTGGATAAGCAAGGTCGTTGCCATCACTCATATCAATAATGTACGCTTGCGATAAGCTTGTACCATCGGCCGCCGTTTGTGAGGTCCAATAACGTAAGTGGTTAAGTGCACTTTCATCTGGTAAATTGGGGAAAAAATCAGCATCTATTAATACACTTTGAGCTTGCTTACCGTAATCAATTAAGCTTAATAGCTCTGTATAGGTAGGGACTCGCCAATTTGTTCCACCACAAAAATCAAGCGCGTTAACTTCATTTACATACGTTTGTATTCCGCAACTAGTGCCATTTGGACAAGTAGTATTAGCAGTACTTGTATCTGTAAATTCAGTGTCGCCTAAATCCCAAAAATAATGGTTTTGACCATCACGCACTGACGTATTTGGTAAAGTCCCAGAATTCACACTTTTCACTTCCCAAACCAACCCGGTCACATTATCACGCACACAACTAAAGGAGTTGCTGTCATCTGAAACCTCATCAGCAAATTCATTTAGCTTTGTGTAATCAAATGCTAAATTACCTTTGCCAACTTTATCTAATCGATTAGCAAAACTATCACGACCAAGCTCTGCATCTTGAGCAGGAAAGTCATCACTGGCACAGTTAATACGCTGTGTATTATTATAACATTCGCCAACACCACTATCATTTATAAGCCCCAGCGCTTTTGGCGATACATCTATAAATAAAGAGTCTGTATCGGTGCGCCCTTTTGAATCAGTTACTGTCACTTCAAAACTCAATATGGTGTCAGTATCAACATCAGAGGCAGTAAATGTAGTTGTACATTGATTGCTGTTACTTAATGTTTCGGCATTACCGGTAAGTTGTTGCCAGCGGCATTGATATGTATCTGTAACGGTTTCACTACTGGTGGCATCTAACGTTACTTGTTCAAACTCTTCAATATCCTGATCTTCACCCGCATTTGCATCCACTAACTCATTTGTTTTATTAAGTGTCATTGAGTATTGGGTACTTGCTTCACCGCCTTCATCATCGGTTACCGTTAACTGCCAAGATAAATTCACATTACTTTCCAATAAAGGATGAGAAAAGCTAAGTGTTGACTCATTAAAACTCGTAATATCTAAATCAGGACCAGATAATAATTGCCAAAAATAGCTATCAATTTGACCATTTTCATCCGGATCATTTGACTCAACACCACTGAGGGTTACGGTATCTTTATATACTGAAGGAAGTGTTTCGGGCAGTGTTTGCGTTATAACCGCAAGAGGCAGTTGATTATTAGAACTTACAGAAATAGAAATATCGTCTGTAACAACGTTACTTCCTGAGCTTTGATAGCTCACCCTTAAAATAATATTGCTATCGGCTTTTATATCAGGAGCCGTACTTGTTTGTTCTGCTCCGTCAAGCGGAAACCCCTCTAAACTAGGACCACTAACTTGCTGCCAAGTAAATGTGCCATTAGCGGGAGAGCCCTGTGCAGTAATGGTGAATTCGGTTTTTTCGATAATTTGTAAATCAATTCCAGCGTTAACAGATGTTTCTACAGCTGTACTATCACTACTATCACTACTATCACCACTGCCTCCACACGCACTAAGTAAACCGCAAGAAATGAGAGGGATTAAAGCAAACGCTTTCATACGCAGCACCTTTTTATGTCAAATAATTACTATAATGTAATTACAAGCAATAAAGATGCCATCAAACATTACATATAAGCATCTTGATGAATACGCACAAACAGCTTTGTTCCTACTTTACTGTAATCTATTTTATATTCGCGCCCATCTAATGCCTGAATAAATAATAATTGTTTTTCTTCACCAAAAATATCGGCACTACTAATATAAACCATTTCGAGGTAGCGCTCTTTTGCGTCGCGTCTATTTTTTGGTAGTTCTTCTTTAAATGGCTCTAAACCATGTTGTGTTACTTTAATTCGAGGATGAATCTCAGAATTTACAATCACTAAATCAAGTTTTTTATCTTTATGTATTATGGTGTTTCTACCACTTTTAATGAAGGATCTTTCTTGGCTCATTACTGTTCCTACTTACCGTAGCTTAATCACCTAGCTCCGATGCTATAAACTGAGAGGGTTCGCGCTTCCATTTATTTAAGTTAGCGCTAAACCCCCAAATATCTGTATCTAAAACACTGGCAGGTAATAACAAATCGTAACCTGTTAATTGTTGAAGATGCTTTGTTCTATTTGCAAACATAGCAATAAGTCCGTTATAGCTAATCCCATTTTGAGATGTATGTTGCGTATCTTCTATTAACCATTCTGATGGGCAATTGCCATTTTTGCAATGTTTTTGAACAACTTGCATAAATAAATGTCGTTGCTCTATGAGTAATTTACCTGCTATACGAGGGGCAATATTTGCTAAAAACTCATCAATATCATTTACTTTCACGCCTACAGCATTTAATTCTAAATACTCAAATCCATCCTCAACTTTAGGGATACCGCTGTGATGAAAATTATGATGAGCCAAGCTCCAATAGCCGTATTTATGCTTATAAACCAGCGAAGATTCGCTAAGCATTAAACTATAAAATGGTTCTTGAGTTTTTAAAAAACCAACAAAAACAGCCACAATACAAACACTGACTAAAAATATTTCGATGATACTAATTTCGCCAGGGCGTAATAAGTTAAATCCCATTATAAAAATTAATCCAATAGCCCCCGTTATTAATACTTCCATTCCATTACGAGCACCTTGCGCTCTGTATTTAACATTTTGTTTATCTTGATTATCCATGCTGGTAAAACACCATATAAAATACAAACATAATTATAGCCCACAGCACTACTTTTCGAGTTGTTAAACAAACCTTACAGGATGTTTTAAAGTTCATATATTAACCTATTGATATATAAAAAAAGGTACACCCCATAAATATTAATTACTTTTACGCTTAACGCACAAATTAACGAGACACATAACAGCCTTTTTCCGGTCTTATTTCGTACAATACTTACAATTAATTTTCAGGTGTGAAAACGATGTACTCAAGACAATCAGGAAAAGCGCTTTTTCCATTTATTATTGCGTTACTTTTAATATTTAGTGTTTATTTATATTTACCATCAAGCCATGGTAAGCAAGCAGATCCATCTCAAAAATCTACGCAGGTATCTGCGCATACAGTAAGCTCACAAGAAAACGCAGTAATGATTGAAGCAATTGGTAGCGCGCGCGCTAACCAAGCGATTTACATTAATAGTGCGCAAAACGATTATGTCACAGATATTTATTTTAAAGATGGCGACTTAGTCAGTAAAGGTCAAAAGTTAGTTCAATTACAAAATAAGCAAGAACAACTAACCGTTAAAGAACTTAGTATTAACTTACAAGAAGAAAAACGTCAACTTAATCGCTTAACAGAGCTTTCGCGTTCGCAATCAACAGCTAAATCGTTATTAGAGGAGCAGCTCTCTCGCGTTGATGCAACAGAAGCTCAACTAGAAAACGCTAAAACAAAATTAGATGAAATGCTAATCACCGCTCCTTTTTCAGGCCTTCTAGGTAAACGTGAAATATCAATTGGTGCTTACCTTGATAACACAACGGTTATTACAACTCTTGATGACGTTAGCATTATTAAAGTTGATTTTAAAGTTCCTGAAAAATACTTAGCGCAACTTATTATAGGTATGAAAGTATTAACCCAAAATGATGCTTACCCTGGTCAAACCTTTACCGGTAAAGTAACTCATATTAGCTCACGTATTGATTCTGTAACACGCAGCGTAGAAGTAACTGCAAGCTTTGCTAATAAATCAGGTTTGTTACGCCCAGGTATGCTGTTAAACACAGCGCTAGAACTAAGCAGTAATCAAGCATTGATGGTGCCAGAAAAAGCAGTTATCCCTTTACAAGATAAACATTATGTATTTCAAATTAAAGACGGTATTGCTAACAGAATTGAAGTGCATGTTTCAGGTCGAAATAATGGCTGGGTTGCTATTGATGAAGGTCTAGCAAGTGGTGAGCAAGTTGTTACTGAAGGGCTGATAAAAATCCGCACTGGAAGTAAAGTAAGCGTTAAGGGGTAATTAGTGAAAATTACCGATACGAGTGTAAAGCGCCCCGTTTTTGCGATTGTAATTAATTTACTTCTTCTTACTTTTGGAATGGTAGCATTTACGATGCTGCCACTACGTGAGTACCCAGACATTGAAACACCAATAGTAAATATTAGTACTGAATACACAGGTGCATCTGCCGAAATTATAGAAACTAAAATAACCCAAATAATTGAAAACCGTATATCGGGTATTGAAGGCATTAAAAGCATTAACTCATCGAGTCAAAATGGTCGTTCCAATATTACTATTGAGTTTGATATTAATCGTGACATAGATGCAGCATCTAACGATGTACGTGAGCGTGTAGCGCGTGCGCTAGACAGCCTGCCAGACCAAGTACGCCCACCTGAAGTATCTAAATCAAATAGTGATGAAAGCCCGATTGTTTGGTTTGTATTAAACAGCGATAAAATGGACTCATTACAGCTATCTGACTATGCACAGCGCTTTATAGTAGACCGCTTAGCGGTTGTTGATGGTGTATCTAATGTGCGCATTGGTGGTGAACGTAAATACGCCATGAAAATTTGGCTAAACCGCCAAGCAATGGCTGCACGAGGCATTACTTCAAGCGATATAGAAAATACATTACGCACTGAAAACGTAGAATTACCAGCCGGTGAAATAGAATCAATCGATCGTGATTTTACAGTACGTACAGCACGTAGTTACAAAGATCAGCGCGACTTTAATAACTTAGTAGTTAAACGAGGTGAAGAAGGTTATTTAGTTCGCTTAGGCGAAGTTGCAGATGTACGTCTAGAAGCTGAAGATGACGAAAGTTTATTTCGCGGTAATGGTCGTAACATGATTGGTTTAGGGATTGTAAAACAAGCCAAAGCCAACACATTAACGGTAGTAGATAATGCCCGTAGTGAGCTCGAAAAAATAAAACGCAATTTGCCAGAAGGCACAACTATTCAAGATAGTTACGACTCATCTGTATTTATTAAAGAATCAATAAGTGAAGTATATAGCACCCTAGCTGTTTCGATGGGGTTAGTAGTTTTAGTTATATTTTTGTTTTTAGGTAATATACGAGCAACACTTATTCCTGCGGTAACCGTACCTGTAGCGTTAGTTAGTAGCTTTATGTTTTTGCTAGCCATGGGTTACTCAATCAACTTACTTACTCTACTTGCCTTAGTGCTTGCTATTGGTTTAGTTGTTGATGATGCGATTGTAATGCTTGAAAACATTCACCGACGTATCGAATTAGGCGAGCCACCGCTACTTGCTGCATACAGAGGCGCACGCGAAGTGGGCTTTGCAATTGTAGCAACTACCCTTGTGCTTATATCGGTATTTGTACCATTGGTATTTATGGATGGTCGTATTGGTGCGTTATTTACTGAGTTTGCAATGGCGGTGAGTGCCGCTGTATTTTTCTCAAGTGTTACGGCACTAACACTTGCACCTGCGTTGTGCTCTAAAGTATTAAAAGTATCTGATAAGCCAAATAAATTTAGTCAATGGATGGACCGTCAATTTACCAAAATAGAATCAAGCTACCGTAATTCACTTACCACTAACATGACCCGTAAATGGGGCTTAATGGTCAGCCTATTGCTTGCAGGATTTGTAAGTTACTCACTATTTTTACAAGTTCCATCTGAACTCACACCTAAAGAAGACCGTGGTACTTTCTTCATACTAATGAATGGTCCTGAAGGTGCTAGTTACGAAAACAATGCGGCTAACATGGCTAAAATTGAAGAGCGCCTTATTCCCTACTCTGAAGCTGGCGAATTAAGCCGTGTGCTTGTTCGAGTTCCTGGCTTTGGTAGTAGTGGTGGTGTAGCAATTGTTGGTATGGCAGATTGGGATAAACGCAAACGTTCAACATGGGAAGTAATGGACGAAATAAGCGGTAAAATGCAAGAAGTTACTGACGTACGCGCATTTGCAATTATGCGACGCGGCATTGGCGGTAGAGGTATATCTCAGCCTCTTGAATTTGTACTGCAAGGTAACGACTATGATCAACTTGCCGATTGGCGCGACCGTATTATTAAACGTGCAGAAGAAAACCCAGGCTTGCTAAAACTAGACCACGACTACAAAGAAACCTTCCCGCAGTTTTTAGTCAGTATTGATAAAAACAAAGCGGCTGATTTAGGTGTATCTGTATCAGATGTTGGCACAACGCTTGAAACAATGTTGGGTCAGCGCCGTGTTACTACCTTTATTGACCGTGGCGAAGAGTATGATGTAATTTTAAAGGGTACAAAAGAAGACTTTACGAACCCTACTGACATTTCAAATATTTATCTTAAATCTCGTAGCGGCGAACTTGTGCCACTTGATAGTCTTATTAGTTTAAAAGAAGAAGCAACTGCATCCCGTTTAAACCGTTATAACCGTATGCGTGCAATTACACTTAGTGCTAATTTAGCCGAAGGCTATACATTAGAACAAGCACTTAACTTTTTAAATGAAGTAGCTGCGGAGGAAAACGACATTGATGGTGCAATAGATTACAAAGGCGAATCGCAGTTATATTACGAAGGTGCTTCAGCAATGACCTACGTATTTATACTTGCTCTAACGGTTACCTTTTTAGTACTTGCTGCGCAGTTTGAAAGCTTTATGCACCCATTTGTGATTATGCTTACTGTACCGCTTGGTTTGATGGGCGCTATGTTCGGACTTTGGGCTACAGGGCTTACTCTTAATATTTACAGCCAAATAGGTATTGTAATGCTCATAGGGTTAAGTGCTAAAAACGGTATACTCATAGTCGAATTTACTAACCAATTACGCGATAAAGGCATTGAGTTTAGTGAAGCAATATTACAAGCGGCTACTCAACGTTTGCGTCCAATTATTATGACTTCACTAACAACGGTAATGAGCTCTGTACCATTAGTACTCGCCTCAGGTCCTGGCGCTGAAAGTCGTATGGTAATTGGTGTTGTAATATTCACCGGTGTGGTTGTATCCACTTTACTTACTCTTTTTGTAGTGCCTGCTGCTTATTATGCATTGGCGCGTAATACGCAATCACCAGAGTTTTTACAGCAAAAACTCGACAAGCAAGCCACAGAAAAACCTTTAGAAGAGATCTAACCTTCGTATAGCGCCGTAACCTTGTTGTTGCGGCGTATACAATTTATGCTCTGCATAACCCTTCTACATATTTTTAGGAATACTTATGAGCTCAACAACGCAAGTGGCAACATTTGGTGGCGGCTGTTTTTGGTGTATAGATGCTGCATTTAGACGTGTAAATGGTGTATTAAATGTAAGCTCTGGTTACACAGGTGGAAATACAGATACTCCTACCTACAAATCAGTGTGTTCTGGCACCACCGGTCATGCAGAAGTAGTTAAAGTTGAATTTGATAGCTCAGTTGTTACTTATGAGACTCTACTCGCTATGTTTTTTACTTTGCATGATGCAACTCAGCTAAATAAACAAGGTAACGATGTAGGTACGCAATACAGAAGCGTTGTTTATTACCATGATGAAATCCAACTAAAACAAACTAACGAAATGATAGCTCAACTACAAAGCCATGTAACTGAAGCTATTGTGACAGAAATCAGCCCTGCTACTATTTATTACCCAGCAGAGCATTATCATCAAGATTACTATAACGAAAACCCAGAACAAGGTTACTGTAGTATTTTGATTGCGCCTAAACTGCACAAGTTTGAAACTGTATTTAAAGAGTTTTTAACTGATTAATACCAATCTGCATAAATATAGGAGCTATTTAAGGATAATAATATTGCGCTCTAACTAGACAAAGAATTTTATATTTAGTGGTTCTAAATAAAAAATTTTAACGACGTTAGCGTGTGATTTAACCCGTTAAATTGTTTAGAGGTTTATGCAGGTTGATATAACTTAAAAATAAACAGCAAAAAGCCCGGTAACTTTCCGGGCTTTTGTTTTTTTTCAACTTAGTTTAATAATATTTAATTATTAAACATTATTAAAACTGGTAGCTAGCACCCGCAAAAAAGCGGCGCTCTGGCGTGTTGTAGTAATATATTTCGCCTGTTGTAAAGTCAGCGTTAGAGTCAACCGCGTTGTACTCTTTATCAAATAAGTTCTCTACACGAAGCGAAACCTCAATGTGCTCATTTACTTGATAATTGCCCGCTAGGTCCCAAAGTGTGTAAGAGCCTAAGCGCGTTACAGTACCCTCTCGGTCACTGCGATATTGCACATCTAAGCTTGCGTCAAAAGCACCAAACTGTTTTGCAACTTCCCAATTAAAAGTACGTTTAGCAACATTACGTAACTCAGCTCCCGTTTCTTTGTCCTCGGCGCTTAAGTAGGCAAAATTAAGGTTACTATCAAAACCAAATATTTGCTGTGACAGGCTAAACTCAACCCCTTCGTAGCGTGCTTCATTTAAGTTGATAGGAAAAAAGTTAGAATCTAAAGATATTTTATCTTCAATATCATTTCTAAAAATAGCAACGTCAACACTTGCTATATCAAAATCTACATTTAACCCAATCTCTCGATTTAATGATTTTTCAGGCTCTAAATCAGGATTAGATGAAGGTGGAAAACCAGGAAAAGCTGGAAAGTATAAATCGTTAAATGTAGGCGCTTTAAAACCTGTGCTTTGGCTTATGCGGAACGTGGCGTCTTCAGATAAATGGTAACCCGCAGCGGCTGTATATGTTGTTTCGTCACCAAACTGCTCATCATCGTCTTGGCGAATTGTTAAATTAGCTAACACTTTTTCAGCATTGTAATAAGCACCAACAAATACTGCCAATACATCACGTTCTTGCATATCATACTGCGTTGAACTGTGCGATACATCATCGTTGTACCAGTTAACACCACCGCTAATACTAAGCTCTTCTGATAATATATATTGACCGTTATAATCTAATTGCACACGCTTAGTTATAAAATCACTCACACCAAATGATGCGGTATCTTGTGAGTCATCTGTTGAAATAGCAATATCAATGCTGTGCATTTGATTTGTGTAGCTTTTATTCCAACCAGCAGAAAGTTGATAATTCTTAAAGTCCCCTCGCTCAATATTGCTATCGGCTGAACTAAATCGGCTATCGTAATCAGCATAACCTTCACTATATTGACCTAATAACTTAAAGTCGCCGTAGTGTGCATCGGTGTAATTTACTTTAAAACCAAGGTTTTTATTTTCATAGCCATCTTCATCGGGTGCTACACCTTGCAGTGCATCAAAGCCATCTGTTTTTTCAAAACCTGCATTAAACGCAGTAGTAACATCGCCTGACTTTACAGAACCAGCTACCTGATAATCTTGATAAGCGTCTGAGCCAAACGTAGCACTTACAGATAAATTATCAGACTCTCGCGTTATAATGTTAATAACACCAGCCAATGCATCAGAGCCATAAACAGCTGCGCGTGAACCTTTAATAATTTCAATACGTTCAATACTATTTAGCGGCACATTACTTAACGCTTTTTGACCAAGTGTTGCAGAACCCGTTCGCACACCGTCAATCAAAATTAACGTATCGCCAGAGCCTGTACCACGAAGTGACACACCTGTATTTTGACCAAAACCACCGTTTGGATTAACCTGAAAACCAACCTGCTTGCTTAATAATGTAGGTAAATCACGTACATTGCTTGCTTCTATTTCAGCACGGTCAATAACATTTACGCTTGCTAAAACGTCATTGATTGATTGCTCAAATTTATTAGCTGTAACGGTTATTTTTTCGATTGATTGTTCTGTACCAGACACAGAAAATGAAAGCACAGCAGAAATTGCAACGCCTAGAATTGTTTTGTTTAACATGATGTCCCCTACCTTTGCCCACCGCAAAGATTTAAGTAAGTAAGATTGTATCAAGGCCGGTCTCCGGACTCAGTAAACACCTATTAATATGTGTTAATACTTTACCGTTGCGGGGGCAGTGTTGGGATTGTTATTTGAATAAAACGCACCAACTTCCCGATTATCTAGCTAGACAATTCACTGTGTGAAGCATCTATTAAGCACCTTGAAAATATGTCGCTATTGTGAGTATTTTGTTTACAAATGTCAATGGACGTCTATATAGCCAAAGTTAACTAAAGTATATTGAATTACGTTTTTATAGATGATGTTTGTTACGAATTTATATTAAGCTAATAACTTTTTGTAACTTAAGGTTGGGCTTCATACATTTTAATCTTTTTATAAAAAACACGCTTGGTCATTATGTTAGGTGCTATCAAAATATAATGTATGAGAAGAAGTGGTGATTTTAGAAGTAAAAAGAGCTTCAATCGCTATGTACTAAATACATCAAACGATTGAAGCAAAGCATGTAAACCAAATAGTTTATGCTTAAAATGTAGTGTATTAATCGCGGAAGTTTTTAAACTGGAAAGGTTGACCTAAATCAGCACTGCGAACTACTTGCATTGCTTCTTGAAGATCGTCACGCTTTTTACCTGTTACGCGAACTTCTTCACCTTGAATGGCTGCTTGAACTTTAACTTTCGAATCTTTAATGGCTTTAACTACCTTTTTAGCCATGTCTTTTTCGATGCCCTGCTTTAAGCCTACATTACGAAAAACATTTTTACCTGCACGGCTAATATCTTGAAGTTCTAAGCTTGATACATCCATACCACGCTTAGATATTTTGTTAGCCAAAATATCAAATAATTGCATAACCTGAGAATCAGCTTCAGCTTTAAGCTTAATTGTTTTATCGTTTAGCTCAATAGATGCGTCAACGCCTCTAAAGTCAAAGCGAGTTTCTAGCTCACGGTTTGCGTTATCAACTGCGTTTTTAGCTTCGTTCATTTCTACTTCAGATACAATATCAAATGAAGGCATTGGTTTGCTCCTAACTATTTAATCTTAATTTTATGCCGCAATTATAACGCTAAAATTATAAATCTTTACATTTTTCTGCATCTTGTTCAGGTGCGATACTAAATTAGTTTGATATACTTAAGTTTCTTTTTTAAGCGATTTTAGGATTTGTCGTGACAAGGCGTGTTTATCAAGCAATTTTTTTAGTCAGTATCGTAGCGTTTACCTTTTTATTTGCCAAAGAAGTAAAAGGTAGTGTTGTAAACTTATTTCCTCATGTTGATAAAGTAGCTCATTTTGGGATTTTTTTTATACTTGCCATAATAATGGATAGAGCATTTAAAATACCTTTGTATGTGCAAATACTTTTATTAGCTGGCTATGGCGCTTCAATAGAAATAATGCAAGATACCCTTCCTTATAGACAAGCATCACTAGGTGATTTTTTTGCTGATTTTGCAGGTGCAGCAAGCTACTTTTTAATTAAAGCTATTTTTATTACTCGCAAAAAGAACCCATATGACTAATATTCTTGTAGTAGGTGATGGTGCGATAGGCTTATTATTTAGCCATTTTTTAAGCGCACAGCATAATGTAAATGTTTTAACACGTAAAAATACCAATAACACACGCTTTTATAGCCGAGATGGCTACGCTTCAAAAAAAATAAATGCTCATTTTGTTTCGTTAAATCAGCTAAATAGTTTAGCCGAATTTGATATTATTTTATTTACCGTTAAGGCTTTTCAGGTGCAAAGTGCATTTGAACAAGTAAAACCTTTTTTATCAAAACATACTAGCGTAATACTCTCGCACAACGGTATGGGAAATGTTAAAACGCTAAACAATCAGCTAAGTAATCATCAAGCACTATACTTTTTAACCACGACTATGGCTGGTTTTAAATCAAATCAATATATTGTGCAGCATACTGGTGATGGGCAGAGTGTTATTGGTGGGTGTAATGAATTAGCACTTAAAAATGCAGCAGATATAACCGAGCTATTAAAAGAAATTCCTCGCTTAACTGTAACTAACAACATTCAACAATTACGTTTTGAAAAGTTGATGGTTAACATTGCAATTAATCCGCTTAGTGCTTTGCATAATGTTAAAAACGGTGAGTTACGTGCGCCTCAATACAACTCAACCATTATTAACTTATTAACTGAAGCATGTAACATAGCTAAAGCACAAAACCTCAATATAACTTTAATTAACGCACTTACAACTGCTTATAAAGTAATGACCCTCACCTCAGAAAACTACTCTTCAATGCAACAAGACGCAGCTCATAATAGATCAACAGAAATAATGGCAATTTGTGGTTATATTAGCGAGCAAGGTAAGCTCTATAATATTAAAACACCATATAACGATGATCTACTTGCTAAAATGCAGGCAAAAAAAAGCGTGGTCTAAACCACGCTTATAAAATTTAACTCAACTTTACGGGCGATACACCTTTACAGTTTCAAAGCCTTGCTCGTGTAGCATAAGCGCTTGTAGTTGGCTCATTACACCTCTATCGCAATACAAGTAGTAGTCAGTGTTTTTTGGTAAGTCACCAAACTTAGTCGCTAAACGAAAAAACGGTAAGTGCACAACTTCAATACCGTCAATCTCAAGAGGCGAGGCTTCTTCTTCCTCTTGTGAACGAATATCAACAACAACAGACCCTACTGGTAAATCTGCGACTGATTCAGCTTCTTTTAATTCTTGTTTAGCTTCAACGTCAATATCGCGTACATCCATGATGCGCGCGTTATTTACAACAGTATCAAGCACATCAAAGTCAAACTTCTCTTCTTCACCAAGAATAACGTCAATTTTAGCTTTAACTGTTGGTTTTTTAGAAATTACACCACAGTACTCAGGCATCGTTTCAGCCATTTCAGCTGTGCCAATTTGGCGAGCAATATTAATAATTTCTTGTTTATCATGTTGAATAAGTGGGCGCAAAATAAGCGTTTCGGTTACACGGTCAATCACGCTTAAGTTCGCTAATGTTTGACTAGATACCTGACCAATACTTTCACCAGTGACAAGTGCTTGAATATTTAACTTTTGCGCTACAACACTACCTGCGCGCATCATCATACGTTTAAGTACAACACCCATTTGGCTGTTTTCAACGTTTTCGAGGATTTCTGCCACTACAGGTTCAAAATCAACAGTTACAAACTTAACTTTATGAGTTGAACTGTACTTTTTCCATAAGTAATAACTTGCTTGTTTAACACCAATTTCGTGTGCCGCGCCACCTAAATTAAAGAATAAAAAGTGTGTACGTGCACCTTTACGGATCATTTGATAACTGGCTACACCCGAGTCAAAACCACCCGACATAAGCGACAGTACATCTTCTTGAGTTGGTAACGGGAAGCCTGCCATGCCGTAATGTGTTTGCGAAACGATGTAAGCTTTATCGTCTTTTATCTCTAGGCGTATTGTTACTTCTGGGTGGCTAAGCTTCACACTTGCGCCTTCAATATGCTGGTTTAAACCACCTCCAACATAACGTTCCAAATCAGTAGACGTAAAATCATGTTGCCCAATACGCTTTGCACGTACGCAAAATGTTTTACCTATAATTGTATGCCCAACTAGCGCTATTGTTTTTTGGTAAATATCATCAAGAGTTTCAAATTGTGTTTCAGTTACTTCAATAAACTGAACAATGCCAGGTATGCGCTTAAGGCTGTCGATAAAATCAAGACGAACTTGTGGATCTTCAATTTTGGTTACAACTGAGATGTTGTCCCAGTTATTTCTTACTTGTACTTTTTCGTCAACACGGCGTAATACAATTTTAATGTTATTTTCTAACACTTTAGTAAAGCGTTTACGTACCGAACGGCTTTTAATGGCTATTTCAGGATGTAGTTTGACGATAAATTTAAGCATAGTTCACTCTTAGACTGCGGGAATTCGCGCTCCCAGGCATTTGGCGCGCGATTATAGCAAAAAATTCAGCGTCTAGGAAATAGCCAAAAGGCAGTTGTTATACAACCGCTGAAGCTTGCTGTGCTAGTTCTGTGTATTTTTCTCGTAATAGATTCATTTTATCGATACTTTTATCCGTGCTGTACGCCCTAAACAGCGTAAGTACTTTTAAAATACCATGATATATATCTTGCTCGGCTAGTGTGCCACTTGGTCTACGCGCTTTAATGTAAGGCGTCCAAAAGCTAACCGTTAATTTTAAGGTATGTGCTAATTCAATTACATCTTGCTCATCAATAGCAATCATTTCACTATCGCGTAAGCCAATAATTATTTTGCGAACTTGTTCTAATAGCTCAAGCTGAAAATCAATATAGGCTTGTTTTAAATCACTGTCTCTGGAAAGTATGTCGCCAAGGTTGTCGTAAAAAAAATGATAGCGCCACATCAATTCAAATAACGAATCTAGGTAAGCGGTTAAATGACTAAAAGCATCGTCATCTTTATTAATTGGCTTAAAGTGTGTACTTAGGTGCTCGCGGTAAAGCGCAAAAATATGACGGATAATGTCTTCTTTATTTTTAAAATGATAGTAAAGATTACCCGGGCTCATCCCTAAATGTGATGCAATATGATTAGTTGATATTGCACGTTCACCTTGCTCATTAAATAGCGAAATACTGGTGTGTATTATTTTATCCTTGGTATTCATATGCTAACACTCTAATTATCTTATGGACTACATTACACTTATAACAAGCTATGCAGTATAAACAAATATTTACCATTAAAACACTCTAACACTATTTCCCACCCTTTAGCGTATTAGTAAAACACCTGTTTTTTAGCAAAGCTGATTTGTGTAAAAAACACTGTTAGACTAGCGAAAAAATAATAGATAGTGAACTTTATGAACATTACTGCAATTTATCCAGGTACTTTTGACCCGCTTACAAATGGTCATACCGATCTTATTCAGCGTGCTGCAAAAATGTTTGATACCGTGCTAGTCGCTATTGCACATAATCCGAGTAAAAAGCCCTGCTTTAGCCTTGAAGAACGTGTTGAACTTGCAAACAGTATTTTAAGCCACTTAGATAATGTTAAAGTAATTGGTTTTTCAGGTCTGCTCGCTGATTTAGCAAAAGAGCATAGCGCCAATGTTTTAATTCGTGGAATTAGAGCTGTATCTGACTTTGACTACGAATTTCAATTAGCTAATATGAATCGCCGCCTAAATCCGGATTTAGAAAGTGTATTTTTAACACCTGCAGAGCGAAACTCATTTATTTCATCAACGCTTGTTAAAGAAGTAGCACGTCACAATGGGGATGTTAGTGAGTTTGTAGATCCTATAATAGTCAAAGCGCTTAAAACTAAACTTGGTGATGGCGCCAGTAATTAAATTACACTCTTACCTTACATTAGCGTATAAAAATATACGCTAATTCGTTTTTGTAACAAAACTAGGTTTTAGCTTTTTGATTAGCCATACTAATTTTAACAAGTCTTTGTTTATAATAAGTACAAGTGCCATAACAATATCAATAATAGGCATAAGAAAACCATACAGCATCCATAACCACCAAAAGTCCCAGTTATCATAGATCGTATTATCAAAATACATACTTATGAATAATGTAGCGTTAATGCTAAGCCCTACAACAAGGTAGCTAAATGCGTAAGGTATTTTACTTCCTAAACAAATACGCCATATAACAATAACTACAATTGTTAGTACATCAAACATAAACAACTTTAAATGTGGAGCCGTTGTACTTATGTCCATAAATAAGCTAAATGTGTACGAAATCATCATAATGAAAGAAAGGTGAACCCGGCTTTTATCTTGCCTATTAATAGCAACTGATAGAGTGTACAAAAAAGCAAAAACAAAAAGCCATGTAATAAATATCCCAAAATATTCGTTAATTGAATTTAATTGCCAAAATAACTCCTCCATACTACTTAACCTCTTCATTACTACATTTTTTAGGATTAAGTAAATGTCGTTTTAATGCAACCAAACCTAAAAAATCCTTATTAATTAGAAGAATTAAAAGCATTGTTAAATCAGAAATTATTTGCCCTATCGCATATAAAGCCCAAAACCACCAGTAATCTAAATTCCCTAAGACAATGCTGTCGTAATGCATTCCAAAAAAAACAAATGCATTAAAGCTAAGTCCAACTAAAAGATAATAAAAAGCAACAGGAAAGTTTTTACTAAAATAGATACGCCATAAAATCAAAACAAATATAGTTACGATATCAAATATAAAAAGAGTCAAATGGGGTGTCTCGCTCAGGGGATCCATAAAAACACTTGAGGTGTAAGATACCATCATAATGAATGCAAGCTGTGTGCAACTTTTGTCATACTTGTTAATGCTTGCGGAAAGATTATATAAAAAAGCAATAACAAAAGACCATGTTATAAAAATGGTTATATAGTCGTATAAACCAGCCACTTTCCACAAAAACTCAAGCATTGCGTGACCTTTTAAATTTTTCAGTTAAAAAGTTAGTAAGCTTAACCAAGCCTAAAACCTCTATATCGTAATACATAGCTAAAAATAAAGATGCGTTAATAGAAAGACCTGCAAATAGGTAATAAAAGGCAGTTGGTACTATTTTTTATATGCAAATAACCAAAGTAGTAAAATACCAATGGTAACAAAGTCATAATAAAAGTAATTTAAATGAGGAGTTGCAATACTTGTATCCATAAACAGGCTAGAAATATACGATACCAACATGACAAATGAACTCTGCTTTTATCAACCTTATTTATACTAGCAGACAGGTTATATAAAAATGCAATTAAGATAAACCATATAAATAATATTGCTACGTTATATTCCAAGTCAACAAGCCCCAAAAGTATATCAGCCATTAACTTTTCTCTTAAAAGTACTATTTATTAGCCATATCTAAACCCAAGAAATCTTTGTTTATAAAGAATATAGCTATCATTGATAAATCGACCACATTAATACTTATTGAATAGAATGACCAAAACCACCAAGGTTCGTAATTATTAAAAACTGACACATCTATATACATACCAAGAAATAATGATGAGTTTATAGTCAACCCTAACAACAAGTAGATCGATATAAGATTTTCAATAATGAAAAACCTTAAAATAATAATGGCGAAAATAGTTGTTATATCAAACAAAAAGAGTTGAAGGTACGATATATCTTGTATATCGATAAACAGGCTTGAGGAGTAAGAAATTGTCATAACCAATGATAACCATACAGCTTCTTTTCTAGGTTTGTTAATACTTATAACTAATGAGTACAAAAAAGCCATTAAAAAGCCCCACTGTACAAATGCACCTATGTAAAAAGAAATTGCTGGATTAACTAGAATATTATCCATTATTTTTGAGATTTTTATTGAGTACTAGTGACAGAATCATTAAAACATCGAACATATTTACACCAATAGAATAAACACTCCAATACCACCAAGGCTCATAGTTATATAAGACGTATAGATCGTAATGCAATATTAAGGCGAGTACAGCATTTATTGTTAATGCAAAGATGATGAAGTGAAAAGCTGTAGAGCGCTGAAGTATTTTAAAGTGCTGTAAAGTTAACAAAGCTAAAATTGTAAAAAAGTCGTAGAGCGCCGAGTTTAAATATAAACTTTCTAATAAGCTTATGTAACCACTGGAAATATATGAGAAAAGCATAAGCGTAGATAAATAAACAGTGGATTTATTTTCTTTATTTATAGTAGAGGCCAAACAATACAGGAAGGCCATTAAAAAGCCCCACTGAGTGAAAGCTTGTACATAAACCATTAGGGGTTCAGTAACATACATTTAAGCTAGGTTACTTTGTGGGTATCGTTTGATTTGAAGTAGCTAAGGGTTTTGTTTTTTAATTTATTAAGACCGAGAAAATCTCTATCAACAATAAGTGCAACAATCATTGTTAAGTCTATAATATTAACTGAAACTGCGTAAATGTCCCATAATAACCACGGTTCTTTGTTTTGATGTACATATAAATCAAAATACATCAAAAGAAAAAAAGTTAAATTTATTGATAGTCCCACGATCAAGTATATGAATGAAACGGAGGTTTTTTTCTTACAAGCAAGGCTGACAGAAAGAATTAAAATAGTTAGAACATCATATATTGCCCAATCTAACAATACAGTAGTTTTTATCGACAGCCATGTAAAGAAATAATCAGATAGTGTGTAAGAAACCATCATAACAAACGAACTGAACAATAGATTTGTATCTCTTTTCACATTTAGGGAGTAAACAAAGACATTAAAAAAAAATGCCATTAAAAATCCCCACATTGTAAATGCTGAAAGCGAAAAAAAACCAAAAAACTCAGTTAAAAACATTTATAACCTTAATTAATTACTTAGGTTTTATAGGTATTATACCACCACCGCGCTGTAATTCTGCACCAGCTGCAGCAATAGCCTCTTGAGAGAAGCTTACTGTATCAGATTGCAGGGTTTTAGGGCTAGCAGTTTGTTCCATTGCAGGCTTTAATTGTTGTGTTTTATTGTATGCTTGCATTTGTACTTGGCTATTAGTTGAAACTTGCATGTAATTGATCCTTATAAAAGTTTAAATTATATTTGGTTCAACTTTTAACCACATTATTATGTAGATAAATGCATCACCTGTTTAAAGTAGCGATAGCAGTTCTGCTATCTTACATAGTACAAAGCAACCAATGTGCCAACTTTTTTTGACACGCTAAATATACCTATAAAATAGGTATAAAACCAAACAACAAAACAACTCAGACCAGACCAGACCAAATTACTGCAGACATAAAAAAACGCACAGGGGTAACCGTGCGTTTTTTGTATCCAGGGAGTTTAAGCTACGTATTTACACGGGATCTCCGTACTTTTACTTAGCTTTAAAATATATTCCATTGCTACTTCGTCACAATTCTCTTTACGAAGGCAAAGTTCGCAATCTTTCATTACTTTTTCAGGCAGGCTCTCTTTAGAGCAAAACGTGAAACGCTGCTTTTCGAAAAAGTCAGGGACACGTGTTAATACGATTACCCGATTTAGTGCCAATTTTTTGGCTTTAACTAATAAGTGCTCAACTAACTGCCTACCTTGACCTGAAACAGCGCTTTGGGGGTCTATACCTAATGAGCGTATTTCAGCAAGGCCAGTGTCGTATATATACAACGACGCACATCCAGTTACTCTGCCGTTAATTTCTGTTACAGCAAACTCATTTATAGAGTGCACCATATCGCTTTTAGCACGCGGTAGGTTTTCGCCTACAGTTGCCCAATGTTGAACCAATTTAGCAATTGATTCAACATCATCTAAGTTGGCATCACGAACCGTTATTTGCTGTTTTTTTTTCGCTTCTTTTATTGCATTCGTTACTTGCTCAATAGATGTACCGCCAAGTGCTTGACGCGCTTTTATACAGGCGTCAATTTCAAGTACCGGATATACATCGTCTTCAAACACGTCGCTTACCGATTTATATTGCGCAAGCGAAAGATCTTCAAGTGTTTTACCTTCACTAATAGCAAGCTGAACAAGCACACCCACAATATGATGCCCTTCTCTAAACGGTACGCCTTTAGCAACGAGGTAATCTGCAAGCTCAGTTGCATTAGCATGACCCCCTTTAGCTGCCGAAAGAGTACGTTCGCTTCTTACCTTAACGCCTTTAATACACGCTTGTGCCATATGAATACACGCTAGCCATGTTGGCATTGCGTCAAATATGCCTTCTTTGTCCTCTTGCATATCTTTATTGTAGGCAAGTGGTAGTGCCTTTAACGTCATCATCATCGCGCTAAACGCACCAAATACACGTCCGGTTTTACCACGAATAAGCTCAAGTGCATCAGGGTTTTTCTTCTGAGGCATTAACGATGAGCCAGACGTCACATTATCTGCAAGCTCTATAAAACCAGCTTCACCAGAGTTATAAAATATTAAATCTTCAGACATACGTGATAAGTGAATCATCGAAATAGATGCACAGCTTAATAGCTCTACAACAAAGTCGCGATCAGACACGCCATCAAGGCTATTTTTAGTAGCACCAGTAAAGCCTAAGCCTTGTGCAAGTGTTTGGCGATCAATTGGGTAAGCTGTGCCGGCCAATGCGCCACTTCCAAGTGGACAAAAGTTCATGCGTGCTTTTGCATCTTGCAAACGGCTTTCATCACGCTCTAGCATTTCTACGTAAGCCATACACCAATGGCTAAATAATACGGGTTGAGCACGCTGTAAATGAGTATAACCAGGTAAAATTGTTCCCAGTTCACGCTCAGCTAAAGATACAAATTCACCTTTGAGTTGCTCAATTGCTTTTAAAATATGATCTGCGGTGTCACGACACCATAATCTAAAGTCTGTCGCTACTTGGTCATTACGGCTTCTGCCTGTATGTAATTTTTTAGCTAGATCACCTACTTTTTCGATTAATGCAGCTTCAACATGCGAGTGAATATCCTCTGCACCCGAGGTCGCTACGGCGAGTGGATCAGCTTTTACTTCTTCAAGTAACTCATACAATGCCGCAACAAGCTCTTTGTGCTCATCACTCGATAGCACATTTACTTGCTCAAGTGCGCCAGCCCATGCCACAGAGCCAATAATATCTTGCTCTGCTAACTGATAATCGAAGGGAAGAGAGTCGTTAAATTGCTTAAACGCCTCATCTGGACCCGTAGAAAAACGTCCGCCCCATAATGCCATGAAATATCTCCAAACCCTGTAGTGCCCCTTTTACAAGGGGCGTAATAATTTACTTTTTAGCGAGTGCTGAAATTCTGCTTGAAAGCGAGAATAAACGAATAAAGCCTTCAGCGTGTGATTGGTCGTACACATCATCTTCGCCAAATGTAGCGAATGCTTCGCTGTATAAGCTATTTGGTGACTGCTTTTGTACCGCTGTTACTTGACCTTTGTATAGCTTAAGTACCACTTCACCTGTTGCCACTTTAGAAAGTGCCTCAGCACCAGCTAAAATAGAATCTTTAAGCGGTGTAAACCAACGACCGTCGTATACTAAATGCGAAAACTCGCCGCCCAGTACTTCTTTCCATTTACGGCTTNCAGCCATAATTACTGTACCGCCTGGCGTTTCATAGCAACCGCGTGACTTCATGCCTACTAAACGGTTTTCTACAATATCAACACGACCAACACCATGAGGTGATGCAATATCGTTTAATTTAACTAAACAGTCGTATGGCTTAAGCTCTACACCATTTACAGCAACCACTTCGCCTTCAACAACTTTTAATGTTACTAGCTCTGATTTATCCGGTGCTTGCTCTGGTGAGTTTGTCCATGTCCATACTTGTTCAGTTGGTTGGCACCATGGGTCTTCAAGCTCTCCACCTTCGTGCGAAATATGCCATGCGTTAGCATCACGGCTGTAAATTTTTGTAGCCGATGCTGAACACGGTATGTCACGCTCTGCTAAGTAATCAAGTAATGACTCACGACTCGATAAGTCCCACTCACGCCATGGCGCAATTACTTTTAAATCAGGTGCAAGAGCAGCAAAACATGATTCAAAACGAACTTGGTCGTTACCTTTACCAGTACAACCATGAGAAAGTGCGTCAGCACCTACTTTACGTGCAATTTCAACTTGTGCTTTAGCAATAATTGGGCGCGCCATAGACGTACCTAATAAATAAGTGCCTTCGTAAATTGAGCCTGTTTTAAGCGTTGGGTAAATGTAATCACTTACCATTTCATCTTTTAAGTCAACTACGTAACATTCAGATGCACCAGACGCGATTGCTTTAGCTTCTACGCCTTCAAGCTCTTCAGCGCCTTGACCTACATCAGCAACAAACGCGATTACTTCACAACCGTAGTTTTCTTTTAACCATGGCACGATAGCCGACGTATCAAGACCACCTGAATAGGCTAAAACGACTTTTTTAATTGAACTCATAGGTGTTCCTTAACAAAATTTGGATTTAATAATGTAACTAACAGAGCGTTTTGCGCATGCATACGATTCTCTGCTTGTTGAATAATTTTAGATGCTGGACCGTCCATTACCTCAGAGGTAATTTCAAATTCACGGTGTGCCGGTTGGCAATGTAATACCGTAGTCGCACCCGTTTGATTTAGTAATGCCTGATTTAACTGATAAGGCATGTACTTTTCTTTTACCTGTTCAAGCGGTGTTGTATCACCCATTGATACCCATGTATCTGCGTATACAACGTTTGCACCAACGGCAGCCTCAACCCTATCGCTCACCATTACTGATGCGCCATTCATTGCTGCAATTTGCTCAGCTTTTTTAAGTATTTGTGAATCTGGCGAACACCCTTTTGGTGTTACAGCTACAAAGTCAGTCCCTAAAGTAGCGGCAAGTAACATCAATGAATGAGTTACGTTATTGCCTTCACCTAAGTAAGCAACTTTAAGCTCACTTACATCGCCATGTACTTCTTGAAGCGTTAAAAAGTCAGCAAGTGCTTGGCACGGGTGGTACAAATCACACAAGCTATTAACTACTGGTACTGATGAATATTCACCTAACGTAGTTAATGTGCTGTGCTGGTTTACACGTGCCACAATACCGTCTGCCCATGTAGAAATATTAAGTGCGAAATCTTTAATTGATTCGCGTGCACCCATTGCACCATTTTGCTGATCTAAATAAACAGCATGACCACCTAAACGATTAATACCAATATCGAATGACAAACGCGTACGTAAACTTTGTTTTTCAAATAACGTTACGATTGATTTACCAGCTAATACTTGACTGTATTTTTCTGGTTTTGCTTTAATGTCACGCGCTAGCTTTAATAAGTTAAGTGCGCCTTCTTGGTCTAATTCTAAACCCGTTAAAAAATTTTCAAACATAATAAACCTATGGTGTAATTTTAGTTCCGACATGCTTGCCTTCAAGCAAGTCAGTTAAATTTTCTGGCTTTTGCCAGCTGGAAATATACACACCGCGTCGTAAGTGTTGGGCAGCGTGAAGGCTGGTCTTAACTTTGACCTCCATCCCGCCCACAATTACTCCTTCATTTATTAAAGTATCAATGTGTTTTGTGTCAAGTTGATGTAGCGGCTG
>NZ_AUTQ01000188.1 GCF_000498095.1 Pseudoalteromonas sp. TB64 | reverse complement strand
TAGGGGCTGTTGATCTTTGTAGTATATATATTAATCAGCCCACATTGGTAGCCACATCATAGTAAATGCTAAAGCGAGCATGGAATGATAATTCCGTTCAAGCTTTTCATACCTTGTAGCTATCCCTCTATATTGTTTGATCCGACCAAAGGCATTCTCAACTAAGTGCCTATATTTGTACATGCACCAGTCAATATCTTCATTACCCACTAAACTGTTATCCTTGCGTGGAATAACGGGTGTAGCGCTATTATCACGAATAAACTCTCTTAGTTTTTCACTATCGTAGCCTTTATCTGCGACAACCACATTACTCGTTGGGCAATTGTCTACAAGTGACTCTGCATGGACGATATCATGCGTATTTCCACAGGATAATTCATAATAAACAGGCAATCCTCCGCTATCTACTGCAAGATGAATTTTAGTCGAATTGCCACCTCGACTCTTACCGATTGATTCATTGCCAGCGGTTCTTGCACCGCAACTATGCTGGTGAGCCCTGACAATACTGCCATCAATAAAGATCCAATCCATATCAGCATAGTGGGATAACACACGAAATAATTCATTCAAAATATCTTTTTTGGACCATAAATTAAATCGTCTATAGATAGCACTCCACGAGCCGAAATAAGACGGTAAATCTCGCCAAGGAATACCGGTACGCATCTTATAGAGTATGCCTTCGAGCGTTTTTCTATGCTCAGGCTTATTATAAATTCGACCACTTAAGTGCATTACTTTTGATAAGACATTCCATGTCGCGTCTGTTAACATTAATCTTGGCATGAGGGTTCGGTGTAACGTTTTTTAGCGAATTCAATTATACCTTATCCTCATGCTGTTTGTTTTTTATACCGCAAAGATCAACACGCCCTAGTAATAGCTCAATCCCTGTATATATTAATAATACTTAGACTTTCCAACCTAATTAACTTTTCTTGTATTAAGTAATTGGAGCTCAACTTAAGTAATTTTATTTCACTAACTTTGCTATTACCTATACCTTTCAACCTGTTTTGGTGGCTAAAATTTATGTAGATGCATTTCGTCACGCAATTAATATATTTTCAGATTTAACATGAAGTAAACTCACCTACAACTTATCAAATCAGTCGAAAAGTAATTTACATAATTAATAAACTTAATGTTTAAGTGCTAAATAACGATAAACACCCTAAATTTTAGCCATCTAGACGTTGAAACGTTTTTTGTAAAAGCGTAGTATGTAGTTAATCTGAGCTGAACTCACTTTTACCATGAGAATTTTTAAAGATGATTGGTCTTAAACACTTAAAAACTATTGCTACCCTAAAAGAAACTGGATCTTTGGTTAATACAGCACGAGAGCTGTTTTTAACGCAATCAGCTTTATCGCATCAAATCAAAGATCTAGAGAATAAACTGGATTGCCAACTATTTGAGCGTAAAACTCAGCCGGTACGATTTACCCCACAAGGAATGTTATTACTCGAGCTTGCTAACGAAATATTACCAAAAGTAGAAGCAACAAAGTGCCGATTAAAAGAAAGTTTAAATCAGCCTATCTCTCAACTTCGTTTGAGTGTTGAGTGCCATGCATGTTTTCATTGGTTACTTCCTACTATTAAAGAATTTAATAACTTTTGGCCTGACATAAAAATTGATTACGAGCGTGGTTTTAGCTACGACGCTATTCCTGATTTGTTAAATGACGAACTAGATTTAGTTTTAACATCTGATATACGTGAGCCAGACAAATTAGAATATGCGCATTTATTCGACTTTAAACTTAAACTGATTGTGGCTCCAGATCACGATTTAGCTAAAAAAGCGTATGTAACAGCGCTTGATTTAAAAAACGAAACTATTATTTCGTATCCAATACCACGTGAACGCCAAGATATTTTTAAACACTTTATCCAAAATGCACGCTTCGATGGTACGTTAAAAACAGTTGATCAAGGGCTACTTATTTTTCAGCTTGTTAGTGCTGGAATGGGAGTTGCTGCATTACCTGATTGGCTTGTTACACCTTATGAAAGCCAAGGCTTAATTAAATCTATTCCTTTGGGAGCACTTGGGTTAACACGCCCAATGTATTTGGCAATGAAAAAAGATATGAAAGATAACCCTGTTTACCGCCACTTTTTAAATACCTGTAAGTTAAATAACGGTCGATAAACACTTAGCTTATGAGTAATATAAACACTAACTTAGCTTTTTATATTACTCATTATGCTTGTTTTTAAAAAATTACTCGGCGGCTTATTAATGCCACTCCCTCTATCTGGTCTACTCGCATTTATTGCGATTTTCTTTGCGCTTAAAGGTTCAAAATCAGCACTGTTTTTATCTTCTTTAAGTGTACTTATCTTACTTTTACTAAGTACACCATTTGTCGCTAATTTAATTTTAAAAAATAACGAGTCCCCCTCACTCGCTTTTAACTCATTAAAGCACCCTAAAATAGATAAAATAGTGGTACTAGGATGCGACATAAATCCAAACCCGTCCCTAAGCGCAAATAACCAACTTGGTAATTGTGCACTTACACGTTTAGTTGAAGGGGTAAAACTTGCAAAGCATTACCCTAATGCACAACTTATTGTGTCTGGTGCAGGGCACGAAAATATAACTAATAGCGAACTAATGTATAAAACAGCAATTACTTTAGGGGTTAATAAAAATCGGCTCGCTCAAAACGCGAGCGCTACTGATACTGCTGAGGAAGCAAAATTATTGGCACCAAAATTAGTCGACTATAACGTTGCATTAGTTACATCTGTACTGCATATGCCTCGTGCCAAAGACTTATTTAATGCTCAAGGTGTTGAAGTAATAACCGCAGCAACCGATTATCATAACTTTGCAGCTCTACCGTGGCATAAACAATTTATCCCTAATGCTCATGCATTATTTGTGGTTACACAATACAGCCACGAAATAATAGGGAATGCTTGGATAAGCATACGCCGCTGGATAGACCCAGAAGCGCTTTAGTTTTTATTAATTTAATTACTTTAATAGACTTAAATACTAGATCCATGAATAAATTAACCCGTTTATACCAATTTGCTTAAATATGGGTTCTATTTAACGATAAAAGAATTGCACTATAACAAGTTAAAAAATTTTATATCCAGTTGTTCTAAATGAAAATTTTTAACGGTGTTATCTGGAGATTTAATTCGTTAAATTATTTAAGTACTCATGCCGATTGGTATTAAATACCTTTGCTAATTAGTATTAAACTGGGTTATCTATATCTATAAATGTCACGTCAAAGCCATGTTCTTGGGCAAGTAACTCGCCCAAGGCTTTAATCCCATAACGCTCAGTTGCATGATGTCCAGCTGCAAAAAAATCAATATTTTGCTCTCGAGAGCTATGAATTGTTTGCTCCGATGCTTCACCCGTTAAATACGCATCAATACCTTGCTCTGCAGCAAGATCAATATAGCCTTGCCCGCCACCTGTGCATAATGCAATTGTTTCAATTTTAGCTGAGCGCACTAAACTTGTGAGTGGTATACGATTAAGTACTTTTGCAATTTTGTTCGCAAACTCCTCTCCACTTAAAGGGATTTTTAAACGCCCTTTCATCGCCACACTATTCGCAACAGGCTCAAGCCCTGCTTCAATTTCAATATCTAATAACTTTGCAAGTTGTGCGTTATTACCAATTTCAGGATGAACATCGAGCGGTAGATGATAGCCAAATAAATTAATATCATTTGCTAATAGCGCACCTATACGACGTTTTTTCATTCCTGTAATTTGTTGCGTTTCACCTTTCCAAAAATAGCCATGATGAACCAAAATAGCATCTGCTTTTTGCTCAATTGCAGCATCAATCAATGCTTGGCTTGCTGTTACACCTGTAACTATTTTTTTTATCTCATTTTTGCCTTCAACTTGTAAGCCATTCGGGCAAAAATCTTTAATTGTGTGGGGTTTTAAAATACCATTTAGAAGTTGGTCAAATTCTCGACGTTGCATACAACTTACCTTACTTAACACTGAATTTTGTACAAATTTTGGCGTTTTAATGATTAAAATGAAAGGAAAATCGCAAAAAATTGAAAAACTATTCTAAAATAGGTATAAATACGGCTTCTTTATCTGTGTTAACAACGTATAGGGTCTCTGATGAGCAAACTAGACAAAACAGAAGTGTTATCTGCCTTTGAAGCAGCGTACGAAACTGCCAATGGTAAAAAACCTGAAATCACAACTAAACCAGGCTGGTATAGCATTGATGGCGGTAAAAATTTACGCCTAGCTGACGTAGCAGAATTAACTAAAAAGTTAAATTCTGGTAAAACGGCTAAAACGAAAAAAACTAAAGCAGCTGCACCAGCTAAAACACAGAAAAAAGCGCCATTCACTGTTGTTACCGAAAACAAAGAAGGTTACACAGCTGAGGAGTCTTGGATTGTTGAATTAGCACGTAAAGATCACGACTGCCGCTTACCGCGCGGTGTTGTTTAATCAACTCACTGTGACTTTAAAAAAACCGCGTTAAGCGGTTTTTTTATGTTTGTTACTTATTGAAAAAGTCAGAAGCCATTTTGCCGCAAAACCACAAATAACAATAAACACCGTACCGACTAATACAGGCATGATCAAAAAATCCCAACTCTGTCCAGATACAATAATTAAAATTGGATTAGCACCCGCTGCTGGATGCACTGTTTTTGTTAGCATCATCAGTGTAATTGCAATCCCAACAGCCAATGCAATTGATACGCTACTATCGCCAATATAAGTTACAAATACAACTCCTACAAACGCTGTAATCAAATGGCCAACAATTACATTTTTTGGCTGTGCTAATGGACTATCCGAAATACCAAATACAAGTACCGCCGTTGCACCAAATGGTGCCATTAACCACAACCCATAATCTCCAACATTGCTTAACCATGCTAAAAAGCCCAGTACTAATGCAGAAAAAATGCCGGCAAAACAGGCTGATTTAATATTAATTGAATTCACTTTAACCTCCCCCTCAAAAGTAGACAGAGCTGTCTACCTATGTAGGGTAGACAATTCGGTCTACTCATGTCAATATTTGTTTTCTAGGAGAGTAAATGACTAAACAAGAACATATTATAGATACCGCACTTAATTTGTTTTACGCCAAGGGCTTGCACGCAGTTGGTATTAATGAAATTTTAACGGTATCTAAAGTAGCTAAAAAAACACTCTATAATCATTTTATTAGCAAAGATGAGTTAATTTGTGCATGTTTAACTAAAAGAGATGAGCGTTTTAATAAATGGTTTAAAAAACGCTGTGATAAACCTCATGCTTTAGAGATAGCCACTTCAATATTTGCAGGGTTAGAGCTATGGTTTGCCAACAAAGTACCTGAGCTTGGAAATTTTCATGGCTGTTTTTTTATAAATACCGCTGCTGAATACCCAATCGCTGAACACCCTATAGCAAAGCAGTGTATACAACATAAACAGACTATATTAGACATAATTTTAGTCGCTTTACTCGCTACACCTGAACTTAAAAGTAATAAAGCTAAAGCATTAGAAATTGCACACACCTTACTAACTCTTAAAGAAGGGTTAATATGCCAAGCGCGTGTAATGCATATTCAACCTATTATTATTCCAAACGTTACTTTGCTAAAACACATAATACAAAGCTAAAAAAAGCGGCTAATAGCCGCTTTTAAAAAGATTAAAAATAAATTATAACTTTTCGAAGTAAAGTGGTTGGCGTTCTTTTTTACCTACTTCATTCATTGTTTCGGCATTGAATAATCGACCATTGATCATGGTGTAATCGATTTTGTCTGAATCACGAATGTTTTTAAGTGGATCGCCATCAATAACCATTAAATCAGCAAGCTTGCCAACTTCAAGTGATCCTACGTTTTTATCAAGCCCTAAATACTTAGCCGGATCAATTGTCGATGCACGTATAGCTTCAAGTGATGTCATACCGCCTTGTGCAAACATCCACATTTCCCAGTGTGCACCTAATCCTTCACGCTGACCGTGTGCACCTAAGTTAACCAGAACACCTAAGTCTTGCAGTTCAGCAGCAACTCGTGCGTTATTAAAGTGGTTATAGTGATGATCGGGCGCTTTAACTCGGCGCATAGAACGCGGTAATAATTGGTTTTTAGGCACAAATTTACTTAAACGCGGATGATTCCATACATCGGTTTTATCGTACCAGTAATTTTCACCCCAAATGCCACCATAAGCCACTACAAGCGTAGGTGTGTAACCTACATCACTTTGCGACCATAACTGTTTTATATCGTCGTATATGTGCTCTACAGGGATTGAATGCTCAATACCTGTATGCCCATCAACAATCATACTTAGATTATGTTGTAATAATGAGCCGCCTTCTGGTACTACCATCATTTCAAGCTCACGACCTGCTTCGATAACTTGTTGGCGCTGCTCACGGCGAGGCTGGTTATACGACTTAACACTAAACGCACCTACTTTTTTTAGACGCTCTAAGTGAAATTTAGCATCATCTAACGAGTCAATATGCGAAGTATAACCTGGCATATTAGCTCCATATAAAATAGTGCCCGTTGAGAAAATACGTGGGCCGACAATCATGCCAGCTTTTTGCATTTCACTTGCTGTAAATATTTCTGAGGTATCGTTTGATGGATCGTGAATTGTAGTTACACCCAATGCTAAGCCTGCAAAATTTTTCCAGTTTTGCTCAGGTATAATTTCATCACTTGCTTGCGAGCCATGTGCATGAGCATCAACAATACCAGGCATTATTGTTTTACCTGTTACATCAATAACCTCAGCATCTTTAGGAATGCTTATATCATTGGCTGCGCCGATTGCTTTAATATGCTTGCCATCAGTTATAATTACACCATTTTCAATAACTTTTTCGCCATCCATAGTAATAATTTTTGCGCCAGTAAGCGCAATCATACCTTTTGGCTCAGCCATTTTTTTACTAAAGCCAATGCTTTCGCCACTCTTAACTTTAAAATCGCTATCGTCTGCGCTGTTAATAGCAAACATACCGTCAAGGCTTGCATGATAAAGTTCAGGACCTAATGTCCAGTAAAGTTTGTTACTTTTAGCGCTCCAACTAATATTTTCACCAGCACGTACCGATAGCTGCTCTATGGGAAATTGGCTGTCTTTAGGACCAATATTAATTATTTTACCGCTTTCAACAAGTGGCGTTACATACACTTTAAAGCGCTCAGCAAAAGCTAAGTACTGCCCATCTGGCGATATTCTAAATTCAGTAGCATGTTCTGATTCATATAATTTACGAACTTTTTTACTTTCAAGCTCCACTACGCTCAATGTTGGCTTTGGCCAAGGGCTCATTATATAAACACGATCATTCGCTGCACCAAATTGTGGTTGATAACCACTTTTTGAAATAAGCTCACTTTTACCGCCTTTAACGCTTACACTATAAACCCCCGGATTGAGTGACCATTTAGGGTTTAAAATACTGCCACCTGTCGCTTTTCGGTAAACAACTGTTTTACCGTCTGGACTAAACGTTGGCTCTACGTACTTGCCAGGCTCTTTAGTAATTGTATCGCCACGACCTCTGCGTGCAGACACAACTCTCACTGACCCTTGTTTGTTATCGTCCCATGTGGTGTAAACTATTTTTTTACCATCGCGGGAGTACTGCGGGAATAATTCATAATGATCAGTTTGCTTTGTTAAACGCTTAATTTTTCCTGATTCTAAATCACGCTTATAAATGTGCCCAAGCGCTTCAAAAATTGCGGTTTTTCCATCTGGGCTTACTTGCACATTACGCAACATTTTTACTTCAAACTCATCGGTATCTAAGTTTTGTGTAAAACGGACTGCTTTTTGGATTTTTTTAGTAGTTTGTACTTTAAAAGGAATGGTTTTTACAGATTTGTCTTCAACATCTAGCTTATGAATTGTTCCACCAGCCCAAAATACCAGTTCTTCATTATCTGGTGTCCATGCAATGGTTGGATAAACCCCGTGAATAGCCCATGTTTCTTGCATATCACGTTCAAGCTTATCGTAAAGCTTAGTGTGCTCACCGCTGGTTAAATCGTATAAATACAGGCTAGTTTGAAAATCATCACGTTTTATATAAGCAAGTTTTTTACCATCAGGAGACGGTGTTGGTCTTATTGCGCCGCCCATGCCATCAATCACGGTTTCAATTTCACCTGTTTCACGGTCGTAGCGTTTAATTTTATAAATACCTGCTACAGAATCCTTTGAATAATGAAATGTTTTACCAGGTGTCGCATCATGTGAAAAGTATACATAACGACCATCAGGCGAAAACATAGGTTCACCTAAATCTTTTTGATCGTTCTCACGTTTAGTAAGTTGTACTCCTTTGCCACCCGCTTTATGGTAAAGCCATACTTCACCTGCACCAAGTGAACGACTAGCCGTAAAGTGCTTACGAGCAACTAAATAATCACCATCGGGGCTCCATGCAGGGCTATTTAATAAACGAAAGGTTTCGTCGGTAACGGCTGTTTGGTTTTCACCTTTTAAGTCCATTATCCAAATGTTATCGCCACCACCTTGATCGGAGGTAAACGCAATATGTTTTCCATCAGGGCTAAAACGGGGCTGCATTTGCCATGCAATATCGGATGTAAGTTTTGTCGCTGTACCGCCACTCATCGCCATGGTGTAAATATCGCCAAGTAAGTCAAA
This sequence comes from Pseudoalteromonas sp. TB64, assembly GCF_000498095.1. GTDB lineage: Bacteria > Pseudomonadota > Gammaproteobacteria > Enterobacterales > Alteromonadaceae > Pseudoalteromonas. The sequence continues at coordinate 3,878 of NZ_AUTQ01000188.1, read as the reverse complement.
CACAACGGTTTTACCATCGGGGCTAATATCAATATTCATCCAAGTGCCTTGCTCAACACTTATAGCAGCATCTACAAACTGCCCTTTAGGTGAATCTACTTGCCATTTTTGTTCATCTTCTTCTGTGGCATTCACTTGCCCTACTGCTAATGACACAGATAGTGCCAATACTGTATGAAGCATTTTTTTCATGCGTTTCTCGCTTGTTATTGTTGCAGGTAAAACTATTTTACATGATTGCAACAAAAACAAGCGAGACTTGCCAGCATTATATGATAAAGCGCAGTTTATTAAGTTTAATGCCAAACAATAGGGTCAAATTGATAGTAATTAACCAACATACTATAAATTTCAGGATCGTAGCGTCGAAGTTCCGCTGGTTTTTCAATAAAGGTCTCGGTGAGCACAGCAAAAAACTCCGCTTCATTAGTTGCACCATAACTGTGAATAACATGCGGCATGCTATAGGCAACATGGCTTTTTAACTGCGTAAACGCACGACTAAATACTCGCCCCCATTCTTTGTAATCTGCTGAGCTTTTTAAAAGTGGTGTGCCTGTGGTTTTACCTGTTTCTTGATCAAGTTGATGTGCAAATTCATGAAAAACCAAATTATGCCCATCACTAGGCAAGCGATTTCCTTCAAGCACATCGTGCCAACTGAGTACAAGCGTACCCCCAGGCCAAGATTCGCCTAACCGCACTGTATTATGGTAACTCACAAGCCCTGCACTATCGCGAGTTGATTGCGGCGCATAATAAGCACTTGGATATAATAAAATTTCTTTTACATTTTTATAAAGTGGCCACGGTTTATTTAAAACCAGTACACACGCATCAGCAGCAACAATCAACTTCATTGCCGGTGTAAGTTTTAAGCCATCACAGCCAACAAAGCGTTTTTCATTTAAAAACCACGTTATATGACGCTCTAACTTTTCTCTATCGGCATCTGTCATTTTTTTATAAATAGGCATGCAGCGTAATAAAATATCTTTTTGCTGTGAATTTAAAGCAAAATCTCTATATTTTTTACGCCATAGTCGAGTTTGAATTGATGGCCAGCGCCAAAAAATAACGACGAAAAGAATTAAAATAAAAATTAACAGTCCATTTATCATGAGGGCATCCTAAGCCAAAGTGTTCTATATAAATATGTCCGCAGAGGGCATTTTTCAATCAAATAATTTCAGTGCGATTTCGACCACTATTTTTAGCTTTGTATAGTGCTTGATCTGCCCGCGATAGTAATCGGTCGTAGTCATTAATACCAATTGAATCTGAAATACCAAAACTTACCGTTACGTTAAGGTTTTGAGCTACCGTTGAAAAATCGTTATTACTGATATTTTCTCGAAGTTGCTCGCAAATAACGCGTGCCTCAAAAGCCGTTTTACCCGGGAATAACAGTGTAAACTCTTCGCCGCCCCAACGAGCAATTTCTTGCTCACCTTCACTATTTGTTTTAAGAATTTGAGCTATTTTACATATAACTTGATCTCCAACAATATGCGACCAACCATCGTTAATACGTTTAAAGTGATCAATATCCATTATTGCAATAGCGAGTGGTTTATTTTGAGTTTTAAATGAAGCAAAGTTTTTAGCAAGCCAGCTATCAAATGCACGCCTATTTGGCATATCGGTTAATTGGTCATGTGTTGCTTGGTAAGCAAAAGCATCAGCTTGCTTTTGTAAGTCTTGAGTTTGGCTTTCAACTCGGCTAATTAGTTTTATTTCTACCTGTTTATAATGGTACAAACGATACTTATAAATAGCGTAAACGGTTAAGGTAAGTATAAAAAACACAAATAATTTAAAACTCATTTTTTGCCAAAAATGTGCTTGAATAACAAAACTAATTACTTTGTGATTTTGTTGCCACTTTGCGTTTGGATAACCTGCACGAACCATAAAGGTGTACCTACCAGCCGGTAAATTAGTGTATTCCGCTGTAGTACTATGTTGTCGATTAACCCACTTGTTATTAAACCCCTTCAATCGAGTCTGAAAGTTTAATCGCTGAGGCATAATAAAACTCAACCCAGCATACTGAAAAGATAACCGAGATACTCCCGGCGGCAATAACACCGATTCACCATCTAATGGTAAAGCGGTTGGTTTACCATCAACATAAAAGCTTTCAATAATAGTGGGCAACGAAACTTGAGTAGATGCCTGTAAGCGAGCTGGTTTAACTGAACTCACGCCCTTTGCGGTTGCAAACCAAAGCGTCCCATCATTATGTGCTGTAGCAGAGGGCGTTGAGCCCCCATTAGCTTGAGCACTGAGCATACCATCACCCTCATCATAAAGCTGATACTCTAATGGAATCACTTTTTGTTCTGCATCTGTATTAAGAATGTATTGAATCTGTTTTTTTTCTATTTGAATAATGCCGCGATTACTCGATAACCAAAAAGATTTTTCGGTAGCGACTACCTGAAATAACTTATCTACGGGTAGGCCTTGCTCGCGTCCTAATATAGCCATTTCGCCTGTTGTGTATGTGTAGCGTACTAATCCTCGATCGGTAGCCATCCACATATAATCTTTATCTATATAAAAACCAAACGCATACTCAGCAGCAAAACTTTTAGGAAAACTTAATGTAGTAAACTTCTCAGTGATTATATCAAATACAACAACACCAATGCCCGTTCCTACCCATATATTGCCTTGATTATCCTCACTCAATGCCATAACAAAGCCACTTGGCAGCTCTGCTTTATTAGTAAATTGCACTAACGTGCCATCTTCTTCTACACGAGTAAGTCCAGAGGCAGTACCAATCCATAAACGATTTTTTGAATCAAGGAGCAGCGTTCTTACTTCATTGCTGCCCAAACCATTATCACGATTTAAATAAGGCGTAATAACTCCGTTCTCAACTTTTAATACGCCTGAGGTGTAAGTTCCTAATAAAACCTCACCGTTTTTGCCTTCAAGCAAACTAAGTACTGAATAAGATGAGTCTTTATTAATATCAGTAAAACTAGGGGCTGTTGATCTTTGTAGTATATATATTAATCAGCCCACATTGGTAGCCACATCATAGTAAATGCTAAAGCGAGCATGGAATGATAATTCCGTTCAAGCTTTTCATACCTTGTAGCTATCCCTCTATATTGTTTGATCCGACCAAAGGCATTCTCAACTAAGTGCCTATATTTGTACATGCACCAGTCAATATCTTCATTACCCACTAAACTGTTATCCTTGCGTGGAATAACGGGTGTAGCGCTATTATCACGAATAAACTCTCTTAGTTTTTCACTATCGTAGCCTTTATCTGCGACAACCACATTACTCGTTGGGCAATTGTCTACAAGTGACTCTGCATGGACGATATCATGCGTATTTCCACAGGATAATTCATAATAAACAGGCAATCCTCCGCTATCTACTGCAAGATGAATTTTAGTCGAATTGCCACCTCGACTCTTACCGATTGATTCATTGCCAGCGGTTCTTGCACCGCAACTATGCTGGTGAGCCCTGACAATACTGCCATCAATAAAGATCCAATCCATATCAGCATAGTGGGATAACACACGAAATAATTCATTCAAAATATCTTTTTTGGACCATAAATTAAATCGTCTATAGATAGCACTCCACGAGCCGAAATAAGACGGTAAATCTCGCCAAGGAATACCGGTACGCATCTTATAGAGTATGCCTTCGAGCGTTTTTCTATGCTCAGGCTTATTATAAATTCGACCACTTAAGTGCATTACTTTTGATAAGACATTCCATGTCGCGTCTGTTAACATTAATCTTGGCATGAGGGTTCGGTGTAACGTTTTTTAGCGAATTCAATTATACCTTATCCTCATGCTGTTTGTTTTTTATACCGCAAAGATCAACACGCCCTA
>NZ_AUTQ01000187.1 GCF_000498095.1 Pseudoalteromonas sp. TB64 | reverse complement strand
AACTTGGTTATCGAGAAATGAAACAAACCTTACTAAATAGTCACTTCACGCTACGCAGCAAGAAACCTGAGATGATAGCGCAAGAATTATGGGGCGTAATGTTGAGCTATAACTTGCTCCGATACCAGATGGTGAAAATGGCGCAGAAAAAGTCTGGAATATATGCAAAACACCTGAGTTTTACGACGTGTGCTATTAGTATTATTAACCTTATTCATACAATGTTTATAGAAAATGCAGGACGGATACCTAAATCAATAGAGCAATTACAAGCTCAAGTTGAACATCACATATTGCCGATAAAACGGGAGCGGGCGTATCCGAGGTGTGTGAAACCAAAACCCAGTAAATACCCCAATAAAAAACGCCAGTCAGCTGTTAACTGACTGGCATTAAGCCTAAGCTGCCTTTTTACTTAAAATATTAACGCATTATTCGACGTCAGTTTTATCTGTAAGTTGTTGCTCAAGTAATGCAACTTTAGCTTCAAGTTCAGTTAACTTTTCGCGAGTACGAATAAGTACTTGGCTTTGCACATCAAATTCTTCACGGCTCACAAAATCCATCTCAGCAAGCTTGTTTTGTAAAACTTGCTTTGTTTTACCTTCGAGTGTGTCTGCTAGGTTTTTTACACCTTGTGGCATATTGCTAGTAATTTGCTTAGCAATTTCTTCAAGTTTTGCTGGGGTGATCATATTTGTCCCTTCGATGCGGCCTAAAATAATAATAACTAATATTACCTTATACCCACGGTATTTAACACATGATCATCTTTACCTTAATTAATTAAGGCAATTGCTATGCTCGCTGTAATGGTTACGTTAAAATTGCGCGTCTTTTAAATTTCTTTGGTCGTTATGAAACTCAATCCTAAACAAGATGAAGCCGTAAAATATATTAGTGGTCCATGCTTAGTACTCGCAGGCGCAGGCTCTGGTAAAACCCGTGTTATTACTAATAAAATCGCTTATTTGGTAAAAAAATGTGAGTACAAAGCGCGAAATATAGCTGCCGTTACCTTTACCAATAAAGCCGCTAAAGAAATGCGTGAACGAGTACTGCAAACACTTGGTAAACAAGACGCTAAAGGGTTATGGGTATCAACGTTTCATACACTCGGTTTAGAAATAATAAAAAAAGAGTTAAGCACATTAGGATTTAAACCCGGCTTTTCGTTATTTGATGATCAAGATACCAATCAGCTTCTTAGTGAGCTGACCGAAGATGAACTAAAAAAAGACAAAGACTTACTCAAACTACTTAAAATGGAAATTGGTAGTTGGAAAAACGAATTAGTACTGCCAGAGCAAGCAATACGCGAAGCCCGCGATGCGCAAAAGGCGTTGTTTGCACAGCTTTATGCTCGTTATCAAAATCAGCTGCGCGCTTATAACGCATTGGATTTTGATGATTTAATTATGATCCCTACTTTGCTACTTACTAATAACGCAACGTCGCGTGAGCGCTGGCAGCAACGCTTTAAATACTTGCTGGTGGATGAGTATCAAGATACCAATACAAGCCAATATCAACTTGTTAAATTGCTAGTAGGCGAGCGTGCTCGTTTTACCGTGGTAGGTGATGACGATCAATCAATATATTCTTGGCGTGGTGCCCGCCCACAAAACTTAGTGTTGTTAGGTAAAGACTACCCAGGGCTTAGATTAATAAAGCTTGAGCAAAACTATCGAAGTGCAGGGCGAATACTAAAAGCCGCTAATATTTTGATAGCGAATAACCCGCATGACATTGAAAAAAAGCTATTCAGTGAGCTTGGTTACGGTGAGCCGATTAAAGTAATAGGGTGCCGCGATGAAGAGCATGAATCTGAGCGTGTGGTTGCTGAAATAATTTCACATAAGTTTATGAAGCGCACCAGCTATAAAGACTACGCTATTTTATATCGTGGTAATCATCAAGCGCGTGGCTTTGAAAAATCACTAATGAGTAACCGTATCCCCTATAAAATTAGTGGCGGTATGTCTTTTTTCGCTCGCTCAGAAATTAAAGATATTATGGCGTATTTACGTTTGCTAGTTAATCAAGATGATGACAATGCATTTTTACGTATCGTAAATACACCGCGACGCGAAATAGGCACGGTTACACTTGAAAAGCTTGGTACGCTTGCTAACGAAAAGCACATGAGCTTATTTGCCACCTGCTTTGATAACGATTTAGGTTATAGATTAAAAGGGCGTGGTTTTAACGCATTAGCTGGGTTTGCACGTTGGGTTGTTGAATTATCAGATAATGCTGTACGTAGTGACACACTTGAAGCCGTTAAAGACTTGGTGAGAAATATTAACTACGAAGCGTATTTGTACGAGTCATCGCCTAGTGCCAAAGCTGCTGAAATGCGTATGAAAAACGTATCTGAACTATATCGTTGGATAACCGATATGTTAACGGGTGATGCCGATAACGAGCCAATGACACTAGCAGAGGTAGTTAGTAAGCTAACCCTTCGCGATATGCTTGAGCGTAATGAAGAAGAAGACGAAACCGATGCGGTGCATTTATCAACACTTCATGCTTCAAAAGGCTTAGAGTATCCATACGTATTTATGGTGGGTATGGAAGAGGGGCTGCTTCCGCATCAGGTAAGTATTGATGAAGATAACGTTGATGAAGAGCGTCGACTTGCTTATGTTGGAATTACACGTGCTCAGCAGGAGTTAACGCTCACTTATGCTAAAATTCGTCGCCAATTTGGTGAAACTTCACAAACCGAACTAAGCCGGTTTGTACAAGAGTTGCCACAAGATGACCTTGCGTTTGAAAATAGAAAAGCCCCAAATACGCAAGCCGAACGAATGGAAAAAGGCCAAGCGCGAGTAGCTAACTTACGCGCCATGTTCAAAAAGCCTGAGTAGTGCTAGCGTGGGTTAAGGGGCTGTTGCTAGCTTTGTAGTGACTGATTTTTTTGTATAACAGATTGCTCAGTACTTTGAAGTGAGTGCTGTTTACCAACAAAAAAGTTCAAGCCGTGTTTATCTAATAAAGCCCTGAAGTTTAATATTGAAGGGCCTTTAGCGATTACTTTTATTGATTTAAGCTTTGTAATTGCTAATACACCTTGGAGCTGATAATCGTAGCTTTCTTGTTGTAAAACGCGTTTACTAAAGGTTGAGCTTAGTAGCAAATAGTCAAAGTTAACATCGGTCAATAAGTTAAGCTCGCATCTATCTTTAGCAAAGTTATTGAGCCCGATAGAGTAACCAAGCTGTGGTAATTTTTTAATATTTTTGATTTGTGTTGCACATGCATGGCGAATTTCTTGTTCATCAAATAATAAGCACAGTTGGCTTTGGCCTTGTTGTTTGCTGAGCACTTCGGTAAACAAAGTAAATTCATGCAGCCCTAACAATAAGCTTGAGCAAGGTACTAATGCCATCGCTATATTTGCGTTAACGGCTTTAGCATAGGCACGTTGCAGTAACTGTAGTTCTACTTGTATGTGCTGTTCTTTATCTGCTGCAAACTTTTTTAAAATATCAAAACTAGTAAAACCAAGTATTGGGTGTTCACCAAATGCTTCAAATAACGACTCAGATTGATGTTGCTCGTTGAGTGTAATAATTTCTGAGCCTCTAAAGCTCATAGGCAGTACATCTAAATGATGTAATGTTTGCAACTCTTGTTCTGGTATTGATTGAGTTAGTAAGGGATGAAATAACTCATAACGATTTTTGCCAGAATTTTTGGCGTAATACATAGCAGCATCAGCATCACGAATAATTTCGTCTGTGTGTGTGTAATCTAATTTTGAGTAGGTTATGCCAATACTAGCACCACTTTGTAAAGAAGCGCCTTTTAAACAAAATGGCATTTTCATTAAATCAATAATGCGATTTGCAACATCTTCTGCTTGTTGTGGCTCAGTTAAATGCGTTAATAAAATAACAAACTCATCGCCGCCTAAACGCGCGAGTAAATCATGTTCGCGTATACACTGCGAAAATAACTCGCCAACATTAATTAAAAATTGATCCCCAGCATGATGACCCAATTGATCATTTATATCTTTAAACTTATCCAAATCAATAAATAACACTGCAAAGTGGTGATTAGGGAAGCGCTGATAATGCTGTAGGGTTTTTTCAAGCTGAGTCAAAAATAGGCTACGATTAGGTAAACTAGTTAGCGAGTCGTGATGTGCATCATGATATAGCTGTTGTTCTATTTTTTTACGCTCATCTATTTGCATTTGTAAGTGAAGATTAGTTTGGCGTAACTCTTTGGTTTTTTCACTTACTCTAAATTCGAGTTCTTGATGACTTTTAGCGATAGCTTGATTGGCGAGTTTTGTTTGTAAAACCGCTGCAATTTGATGCGATACAAAGGTGATTAGCTCGCAATCATCTTGGCTAAATATATGCTTGTTGTCGTAAGCTTGGCAAACAATAAGACCAATAACACCTTGCGCGGTTTTAAGAGGAGCACCTAACCAGCTTGTCGCCATTTGCTCTTTTGGTACAGGGGCTGAGCGTTGTACTACACCGCTTGTTGTTAGTTCTTTGGCTCTGCTGGGATGAATTAACTGTGTTTCTTCAGTGCTTATTACCAGCTCACTATAGCCTTTAGCAAAGCGTCTTGGTTGTGTATTTTCTTTAAATTCGTCTACGCAATAAGGAAAATTTATCCAGCCAGTCTCTTTATCATAAAGTGCAATATATAAGTTTTCTGCGTAAGTAATTGTTTTTATTATTTCATGTATTTTAAAGTAAGCGTCATCTAGGTTTTTAGCTTGTGTTGCTATTTCAGATATTTTAAATAGAATTTGTTGGCGTTGAAGCGCACGTTTGCGCTGTTCTATTTCAAGGTTTAATGCATCGTTACTCTGAGTGAGTGCACGGGTACGAATTTTCACTTCTGATTCAAGGAGCTCACGTTTTTTTACACGCTCTATTGCCGTTGCTAAATAAAGCGACATAAACTCAAGTAATTGTATTTGTTGAGCGCTATAACCTTGTTTTGTATCGTAACTTTGGGCTGCTAGTACACCAATAATATTATGTTCTTGGTAAACGGGTACGCCTACCCAATGCTCTGCTGGAGTACCTAATGCTTTAAATAAACCTTCTGCAGCTGCATCTTGCATTTGCTGCTTAGTAAAGCATGTAGTTTTACCTTGTTTAAATACATAGCCAGTTGCGCCTTCATCAAAACTATTTGATTGATTAAGAGCAACAGCAATACCGTCTTTTTCATCTGAAAAGTAAGATAGCTCTAACGATTGGCTGTGCTGATTTAATAGCACCACATAAAAACTTTTACTTGGTACGTATTTTTGTAAAATGTCGTGGATAGCGGGATAAAGTAGGGTTAGCTCGGCAACAGTACTTGCTTGCTCTGATAATTGTATCAGCGCATTTTGTAAGTGATGTGATTGTTTGTATTTATTGAGTAGCGTTTTAAGACGTTTATTTTGATACGCCAATTTACTCGATACTAAGAGTTTATCTTCCAATGATTTAACCGGCTATTATTATTGTATAGTTATTAGCCTTATACTTTCACTTTTAATGCTTATCGTCAAGTTGATATTCCCACTATCATACTGGCTAGAAACACTATTTTAGGTATTAAAAAAGGCTTACCGTAGTAAACCTTTTTTGTATATTAAGTTGTGCCTATTTAGATGACATAAAGTCGATAGCAGCGCTTATCTCATCGTCAGAACAATCCATACATGTACCTTTTGGAGGCATAGCATTAAAGCCATTTAGTGCATGCTCAAGTAAAGTATCTTTACCTTTAGCAATACGTGGAGCCCAATCATCAGCTGATTTAGGCGCGCCTAATGCACCAGTACCGTGACATGCAAAACAAGCACCTTGATACACTTGCTCACCAGTACGTGGACCTGTAGGAGCTGCTGCAACGGCAGCTTTGTCGCCTTCAAGGTATACAGCACCAACTGGCGCGAGGCGTTTTTTAATTGCATCTTCAGTCATAGAGTTATCATATGGCTGTGCGTATGCTGTGGTTGCTAGCACTAGTAATGCTGCAGCTGTTAATTTTTTCATTTTGCCTTGCTCACTTCGATTTGAACGTGATCAATCACGATATAGATGACGGAAATTAAACCGATTATAACTCTCTGGCGCAATTTATAAAATGCTAAGAGGCGTTTTTATTAATAAAACTGACTACTTTTTGCGTTAACGCAATAAAATTTAATAATTTACTGTTTTTTGTTAAGTAAATTAATAAGCGTAATCAGTTATATAATTAACTTTGACCGTCTTAAGATCAAAATCAGTTTATTGTTAGTACGCTACTAACTAACTTTGCGATCCCCGCATCAGCATCAAGAATAGACTCTGCCAACATATAAGCAGGGGTGGTAATTAACTTATTTTGTTCATCGATAACGACATCATCCACCGCACAGTTAATATGTTTAGCACCTAATGTGCTTAGTGCTTGAGCTGTATCATCATCGTTACCAATAGTAAGTATGGCGTTATCGTAAATGAATGGGATCAAAGCGGGTGCAATACACATGTAACCAGCAGGTTTATTTGCTTTAGCAAATGCTTTACAGGCATTAAGTACGTCTTCATTAATATTTGCTTGTGCGCCTTTAATTGCAAAGTCACATAAGTTTTTTGCGGCCCCAAAACCTCCTGGTACAATTAAAGCATCAAACTGAGTTACGTCTAATTCAATCAAAGATTTTATGTCACCTCGAGCAATACGAGCGGCCTCGGTTAATACATTTCGTTTATCAGGCATTACTTCACCTGTTATATGGTTAATGGTATGAAGTTGCTCAATATCAGGTGCAAAACACTGATAAGTTGCACCATTTTTAGCTATGTGCAATAAAGTTAAAATTGCTTCATTAATTTCACTACCATCATAAACACCACACCCTGCTAATATTACAGCTACGTTTTTCATGCTTTTGTGCCTCTAAAGTCTTTTTTATAAGTCTATCGGATGAAGTCTAACATGCTCAAAATTTCTCGCGAAAATAAATTTTTAGTACAAAAATCATTCTCTATGCAAGCTGTTTTGCGGTTTATGCCATTTGCGATCACTTTGTCTTTAAAAAAATTATAAAGGATCGCTATGATCTTCGATCCATTGTGCTAGAATACTCCTCCGGTTATTCAAATGGACGCGAATAATCAAAGTGACTAACAACGGATGTAACCGTTAGAAAACCTTTTTCCACATTGGTTTAAAATAATAAAAAAAGAACCTCGTATTATCTTTTTTAAACAAAAACAAGTAGTTAAAGTCTTTTTTAAGCATTTTATAATGCTTTGGAAGAATAGCTCGTGGCTGTTATCTACACACTTATCCACAGCTTGCTCTAGTTTTAATAACACGATAAACAGTAATTCACTGTCGTTTTATTTACTACCTTATGGCATGCTTATAATTACCTTAATTTTTTGCATTTAGGATCCAAATTCACCATGGCTCAGATCCCCGAAAACCCACTCATTTTAGTTGATGGCTCGTCATATTTATTTCGTGCTTATCATTCTCCGCCGCATTTAACTAATTCAAAGGGTGAGGCTACCGGCGCTATTTACGGTGTGATCAATATGCTTAAAAGCTTGATCAGACAATATGATCCCTCACACATGGTGGTTATATTTGATGCTAAAGGTAAAACTTTTCGTAACGATATGTATAGCGAATATAAAGCGAATCGTCCGCCAATGCCGGATGACTTACGCACACAAATAGCACCGATACACAGTATTATTAAAGCGATGGGCTTTCCGCTAATTAGTATTGAAGGCGTTGAAGCTGATGATGTTATTGGTACATTTGCACGTATAGCATCAGAGCAAAAACGACATGTCTTAGTCTCTACTGGAGACAAAGATATGGCACAGCTTGTTAATGAGCACGTTACGCTTATAAACACGATGACCGACAGTATTTCAGATCCCCTTACTGTGGTTGAAAAGTTTGGCGTAGGCCCAGAGCTAATTATCGATTACTTAGCATTAATGGGTGATAAGGTTGATAACATTCCAGGTGTTGAGGGCTGTGGACCTAAAACGGCAGTTAAGTGGTTAGAAAAATATGGCTCTCTTCAAGGTGTTATGGATCACGCGAGTGAGATCAAAGGTAAAATAGGTGAAAAGTTAGCGATTGCACTCGATCACCTGCCTCTAAGCTACGAACTTGCAACAATTAAGTGTGATGTTGAAGTTGAATCTGATCTTGATACATTCAAACTACAAGATCCTAATAAAGACGAATTAATCGCATTATATGGTGAGTGCGAATTTCGTCGTTGGTTAGCTGAGCTACTTGATAACCCTAAAGATGCAGAAACACATTTAGCTGTGCCTACAGAAGCAACTGAATTACCAAAAGTAGAAGATGCTCATTACGAAACTATTTTAACCGAAGCTCAGTTTGATACGCTAATAGAGCAGTTAAATAGTGCCGAGTTATTTGCATTTGATACTGAAACTACCAGCCTTGATTACATGAAAGCGCAATTAGTGGGTATGAGCTTTGCGGTAAAAACGGGTGAAGCTGCGTATTTACCTGTAGCGCATGACTATCCAGGTGCGCCTGACCAATTAAGCCTTGAATTTGTAATGCAAAAGCTGGGTCCAATTTTGGCTGACCCAAACAAAGCTAAAGTAGGACAAAATCTTAAATACGATAAAAGCGTATTGGCTAATGCAGGTTTTGCGCTAAACGGTATTAAGTTTGACACCATGCTTGAGTCGTATGTATTTAATAGTGTTGGCACGCGTCACGATATGGACTCACTAGCACTTAAATACTTAGGTCATAAAAATATTAGTTTTGAAGATATTGCTGGCAAAGGCAAAAAGCAACTTACCTTTAACCAAATTGAACTTGAAAAAGCTGCGCCTTACGCCGCAGAAGATGCCGATATTACTTTGCGTTTACACGAAGTGCTTTGGCCAAAAATAGCAGCGGATGAAAAACTTAAATCGGTATTTGAAGATATAGAAATGCCACTTGTAAGTGTAATTTCTGATATTGAACGCACGGGTGTTGCAATAGATAGTAATATGCTTGCAGCGCATAGCCAACGTTTAGGTGAGCGTTTAATTGAGCTTGAAAAAGAAGCGTTTGAAATAGCAGGCGAACCATTTAACTTAAGCTCTCCAAAGCAACTACAAGTATTGTTGTTTGAAAAGCTTGAGCTGCCTATTATCAAAAAAACCCCAAAAGGCGCACCTTCTACTGCAGAAGAAGTACTGCAAGAGCTTGCTCATGATTATCCGCTCCCTAAAGTAATAATTGAGCATCGTGGTTTATCAAAGCTTAAATCAACTTATACCGATAAATTACCATTGATGGTGAATGAGAAAACACAGCGTGTGCATACGTCTTATCATCAGGCTGTTACAGCAACGGGACGTTTAAGCTCAACCGATCCTAATTTACAAAATATTCCTATTCGCTCAGAAGAAGGTCGCCGTATTCGTGAAGCATTTATAGCCGCAGATGGTTATAAAATTGTCGCTGCCGATTATAGCCAAATTGAGCTGCGTATTATGGCGCATCTTTCACAAGACAAAGGTCTATTAAATGCATTTGCTAATGGTTTAGATGTGCATAGTGCAACCGCAGCCGAAGTATTTGGTGTAGAGCTTGATGATGTAACTACCGATATGCGCCGTAAAGCTAAAGCCGTAAACTTTGGTTTAATTTACGGTATGTCGGCATTTGGTTTAGCACGTCAACTAGATGTGCCGCGCCATGAAGCACAGCATTACATAGATAAATACTTTGAGCGTTTTCCAGGTGTATTAGAGTACATGGAAACAACACGCGAAAAAGCAGCTGAAAATGGCTATGTTGAAACAATATTTGGTCGCCGCCTACATTTACCAGAAATAAACGCACGTAATGGGGCGCGTAGAAAAGGAGCCGAACGTGCTGCTATTAATGCGCCAATGCAAGGTACTGCTGCTGATATTATTAAAAAGGCAATGCTGAGTGTTAACCGCTGGGTACACGAACAAGCGCCAAATACGATTAAGGTACTTATGCAAGTACACGATGAATTAGTATTTGAAATTAAAACAGACTGCGCGGCAGAATACACAAAACACATTTGTGAGCTCATGTCGCAAGCCGCTGCGCTTGATGTGCCACTTATAGTTGAAGCCGATGAAGGCGACAACTGGGAACAAGCTCATTAATGCTATTTAAATATTTTAATTAAAGCGCCTTTAGGCGCTTTTTTTGTGTTTAATTAAAACAACAGACAGCGACTAATTTATTGGCTACATGGAAGCTTTAGTTAAGATAAGGTTAATTTAAGCAACTATTTGTATTAAATAGTTATATGTTCGTCAATTCGAGCTATTTTACAGGAATATGATTGTATTTTAATGCGTGCATTTGTTAAAGTCCCGCCTGTCCTATCCTGTAGGACATCCTGTTGATGATGCATCTGAAAGGGTGCAACAAATTGATAGCTTCTCCCCAGTTTGCTATATCGGCCTACCAACTTGTTTGGTGGGCCGTTTTTTGTTTTATGCCTCTAAATTTTTACTCATTATTTATTCAAAACTCAAATTATCCCTCAATAAAATTTAAGTTGATTATAACGGTACTTTAAAAGCTGTATTTTTAAGTTAAGTCGTAATGAAATACCGAATCCGATATTTTAGTATGGTTTGGGCAAACATCGGGTGATACCATCGGATGAAGGTCTGTTTATCTTTCTAGATTTTTAAATTAATCCTAAAAGGTCAACATACCCTGATCTTATTTATATTTATCTTAAGGAGTGCGTTATGTTTAAAGCGTTAGCTATTGCAGGTTTATCGTTATCAAGTTTAGTTATTTCTAATGTCGCTCAAGCTAACTGGCAGTTAGTAAATGATAAAAGTCAGTTAAGCTTTGTTTCTATAAAAAAAGATACCATTGCTGAAGCACACCATTTTACAAACCTTGAAGGTATGCTTTCTGATAAAGGCGAGTTTAGCGTTAATGTTGACTTAACATCAGCCGAGACTTTAATTCCTATTCGTAATGAGCGTTTAACAGCACTTTTGTTTGAAGCAGTTAAATTTCCAAACGCGATTTTAACTGCAAATTTAACTAAAGAGCTGAGTAATATTAAAAAGCCTGGTCAATATGTTCTAAAGGGCATTAAAGCTGAGCTTGATTTTCATGGTAATAAAAAACCATTGGCGATTGATGTACTCGTTAACAGCACGCAAAGTGGCGATTTAACGGTGTCATCATTTACACCTATTATTATTAATAGTGCTGATTTTGGTGTTACGGAAGGCGTTAAGCAGCTGCAAAAATTAGCGGGTCTACCATCAATTGCAACAGCAGTACCTGTTTCGTTTGCATTAACACTTAAAAAACAGTGATTTCTTTAAGTGAGCTTAGCAAGCAATTAAGCGAGCCAAGCAAACCTTTTGATAGTTGGCAGCCTACACATTGTGGGGAACTGCCAATTGTCATTAATCATGAAGGTAAATGGTTTTACGATGGCAGCGAAATAACACGCTCAGCCATGGTGAAGCTGTTTGCTTCTGTTCTATGTAAAGAAGGTGAGCAATTTTATTTAAAAACACCTGTCGAAAAAATAACAATAACGGTTGATGACGCGCCGTTTATTATTGTTGATTGGCGTTTTGAAAATACAGCGCAAGGGCAGGTGTTGTGTTGTATCGATAATTTAGCTAGGCAGTGGCTGGNGAGTGCTCAGCAGCCTTTAGCTATAAAAGACTATAAAGGGTCAAAAGTACCTTATTTAAAGCTACCTTATGGCTGTAGTGCGCGTATTACGCGAAGTGTATTTTATCAGTGGGCTGAAAAAGCCGAGTCTGATAAGCTCGGCTATTTTATTAAATCTGCAGGAAAGCAGTTTTATTTATCCTAACACCAGAGCTTAGGCTTCTGGGTTAGTTTCGTCAGTTACTACTTCATCAGTAGGTGGTATTGCAATAACAGGACCTAAAAACCATTCATCTAGCTTTTTAGCTACTTCAGGTAAGCCCGTGCCTTTTAATGATGAAAACGCATGAACTGTAATATCCCCATCAAGCGTGCTTAATTCACGACGAACTTGCAATACTTGTGATTTACGAGGACCTTGCTTTAATTTGTCGGCTTTAGTTAATAGTGCTAATACTGGAATTTCACTACCAATAGCCCAATTAATTAAATCGCGGTCTAAATCTTTTAATGGGTGACGAATATCCATTAAAATTACAATACCTTTTAAGCTTTGACGCTTTTGTAGATATTCGCCTAACGACTTTTGCCATTTCTTTTTCATTTCGATTGGTACTTTAGCAAAACCATAGCCAGGTAAATCGATAAGGCGCATATCGTCAACATCAGCTAAATCGAATGTATTGATTAGTTGAGTACGTCCTGGCGTTTTACTTGTACGTGCTAGCTTTTGATCTGTTAATGCATTTAACGCACTCGACTTACCTGCATTGGAACGACCGGCAAACGCAACTTCAATTCCCGTATCAGCAGGTAATTTAGTAATGTCGGGAGCGCTTGTTACGAAAGACGCAGTATTATATTTGATACGAGATTTGAGCACAGGCTCTCCTAAAACTTAAAAAAATAACATTGAGTAAACCAAATTCACTCAGGGCGCGTATTTTATACTATAAAGGACGTATTAAAAAGCGTATTTAAACACCTAAAAACAGCACCTATGGTACATTTAAAACATACTAAAGCTTAATCTAAGTCAATACCCTGTAAATTATAAGCTTAATATGTGTAGAAAACGTGCCAGAGAATTTATTATCGTGTAGAATATATGTATTACAACATCACGATTGTAGATGATACAGGGTCGGAAACAGAGAATTCACCATGAAAAAAATAGCACTATCTTTAACAATATTGCTCGGTGCGTTGTCAGCAAGCAACGCAACAGCATTTGATGGCGATGTAAACGCAGGTAAAGAAAAATCAGCAACGTGTGCGGCTTGTCACGGCCCAGACGGTAATGCGCCGGTTAATATTTACCCTAAAATTGCAGGTCAACATCCAGATTATATTCTTAAACAACTTAAGGATTTGAAATTAGGCATGACCTCTGGCGGCAAAGAAGGTCGTATGGATCCGGTAATGAGCGCTATGGCTATGCCACTTAGCGAACAAGACATGAAAGATTTAGCTGCTTATTTTTCTTCAATGAACATGTCTGAAGGTGCTACACCTAAAGATGCTGTTGAAGTTGGCGAAATGCTATTTAAAGCAGGCGATGCTGACCGTGGAATTCCATCATGTGCTGCATGTCATGGTCCACGTGGTAATGGTTCGTCATTAGCTAAGTTTCCAAAAATTTCTTTTCAGCATCCAGGATATATCAAGTCTCAACTTGAGAAATTCCGTGATGGCACTCGTCATAATGACTTAAATGGCATGATGGGCGATATAGCGAAGAAATTAACAGATAAAGACATTGAAGTACTTTCTCAGTACTTAGGTGGTTTACACTAAAGTCTTATTTATTAATTTTTAATTAATAAATACAATGTAATGTGTACAAAAAAGCAGCTTAGGCTGCTTTTTTTGTGTCTAAAATTAGCGACATTACCTCTAACCTTGTAAGACATTGACCATACTCTGTTGTAGGAAAAGTCTTATTTTAAATGTTTACTATTAATTAAGTTATTGTAATTAATATGAACTTTTGTTTACCTATATGTGTTTTGTAAGAAAAAACATATAAATTAGTTGTAACAAAGTTATTAACGAGTAAATTAACCCCTGTCGCAAAAAACAATAATAAAACGGAATTAGCTATAAGGAAAGTAGCGCGGCACGACTACATGGCACAAGTTTGGTGCTACTAAAGGAAATGCTAAAAAAGCGTCAGGAAGACCGAAAATAATAAAAAACTCATGGAAGTTTAATAATAAAAACAAAATGGAATGGTACAAGGAACGTAAAAATAATAACAATACGGACTGATAATAATAAAAATAATAAAGACTAAAAAAAGTCGAAGGGAGAAGTGTCCAGATAATGGCGCTCAGATTAGCAGGCGGTAGAGATGTTTTCTCTACCGCCTTTTTATTTGTCCTGTTACAATACCCACCGTTTAATAACTAGCAGTAAGCTAGTTTAGGCGCTATAACACAGAGAAGCCCAACCTCTGAAGTGCAAACTGAATTCTTCTGGCTATGCCAGCATTGCGATGCCCATTAATTTGCGCCTCGCTCAAAACCTCTTAAGTGAGACGATCAAGATATGAGTAGAACGAAAAAGTCACGCAAAAGCCCAGCAAATGGACCAGTACGTTTAAGCCAAGATAAGCTTAAAGAGATGCGTGCGTTAAAAGAGCAGCGAGTTAAAAAAACCAAAGGTGCTAAGCCTGGTTCTCGTAACGCACCAGATTTACTTGATAGCGAAAGCCAAAATTTACATTCTGGTTCTAGAGATAAGCGTATTGGTAGTAAAAAACCAGTGCCATTAATTGCGACTGCTGCTGAACCAAAAGTAGAAATGAAACGTAACTTAAAACCAACGATTGAACTTAAAAAAGTTGTGCAACCAGAGTTTACGCCAGAGCAAGAGCTTGAAGCGCTTGAAAATGATGTGCGTTTACTTAAGTTAGTGGAGCGCCATGAAGGCGGCGAACTACTAACAGGTAAAGATGCTAAGTACTTTAATAGTCGTATTGCTCGTCATCAAGTTTTATGTGAATTGTTAGGTCTTGAAGACGAAGATGAGCCAGAACTTGAAGATGACTTTAGTGATGAAGATAATTCAAATTCAGACTTTGACCAATATTTATCAAACGATCTAGCTAATGAATGGCTAGATGATGATGAAGACAAGTAATTAAGGGTAATTAATGAGTACCGCGGTAATTTTAGCCTTACTTTTAGGCGCTGCTATAATAGTTGGTCTGGCATTTTATGCGGGTCAGTTGCTGTATAAGTTAAATGCGCAAAAAAAGTTAATTGCTAAAACGCAGGCTGAACAAAAGCAAAAGCTTGAAAAGTCGCGTTTAAAGCGAAATGCCAAACTAGCCGATAGTATTCATTTAATTGCGCGTGCAATGAATGAAGAGCAGTGTGAGTTTTCTGAAGGCTGTTTACGTGTTTGGGTACTTATGTCTCAATATGGCTTTGAGAGCGAGCGTGATTTAACAACACAGTACCCTGGCATCTATAAAATGTACCAGGTAGTTAAAGAAATGCCGACGCATGATGCACGTAAAAAATACTCTAAAAAAGAGATTTTTAAGCTAGACACAGCTCGCTGGCGCGCCGAAGAAACACTTAAAGATGAAGTTAAAGCCGATTGCGCTAAAATTATCATCGAATTTAAAGCTGCCCCAGGCAGCGATAAAGTGGTTTTTAACTAGCTTTAATTTTTCGAGTACTCAGAAAAAGCAGACCTTGGTCTGCTTTTTTATGCGTAATGGTTTTATACTAACTGCATTAAATTAGTATCAGTTAAATTACCCGAGAAAAGCGCGTCGCATTTATTTGTTTTTGTAAATGAGTATCAAAGCACATGCAAATAATACGAATAAATAAGTTACCGCGTGGCGTTACGCTAATTTTATTATCAATTATAGTGACTAGTTCATCTTTTATAAGTGGCGCAAGTGCTACTAATGCATCCTCAAAGTAGTCATTAAATATAAGTGCATGCTTTTCGCTAAACGCTTGTATATCTAATTCAAATTGGCAAATGAGCTGTTTAATTGCATCAGCACGAATTACATCATCACGTGTTAAGTGCATACCTTTATTAAGAGCACAGCCGCTTTGTGTTTCTACGCTGTGGTAATAATGTTTTAATTCTTTTTGATTTTGTAAAATAGCAGTGCCAATTTGCGAAATTGATGACACGCCCAAGCCTAATAAATCGCAATTTCCATGTGTTGTATAACCTTGAAAATTACGATGTAGCTTGCCTTCATTTTGTGCAACAGCTAGTTCGTTGTCGGTTTTTGCAAAGTGGTCCATACCAATAAATTGATAGTCTGCTTGCGTCATCTGCTCTAACGTATTTTTAAACATGGTGAGTTTATTGTGTGCATTAGGTAAATCTGCATCTTTAATTTTACGCTGTGCGGCAAAGCGCTCTGGCAAGTGCGCGTAATTAAAAACGGACACACGATCAGGGCTTAGCTCAATAAGTTGCTCTATAGTTTGCTTAAAGCTCTGTGGTGTTTGCAGTGGTAGCCCGTAAATCATATCTGCATTAATCGATTGAAATCCCAGCTCGCGAGCTTGTGTAATTAATTGCTTAACCGTATCTGCATTTTGCGGGCGATTAACAGCAAGTTGCACGTCGTCGTTAAAGTCTTGAATACCAAACGAGACACGATTAAAGCCAAGCATCCTTAAATCAACAAGCATATTATCAGCAAGTGAGCGTGGGTCTATTTCAATGCCGCGCTCTGTGGTACTTGTAAAGTTAAAGTGCTGCTCTAAAAGCTTAATTAGACGGGTCATTTGTTTTGCGGTTAAAAAGGTGGGAGTACCGCCACCTAAATGTAATTGCTCAACCGTGTAGCTTTTAAATAAATGCGCTTGGGCAGTAATTTCTTTTGCTAAAAAGTCGAGATACGTATCTGCTTTAGATTGATGGCGGGTAATTATTTTATTACAGCCACAGTAGTAGCAAAGCTGACTACAAAACGGGATATGAATATATAAAGAAAGTGAACGACTCGTTGACGATTCTATAGCGCTTATTAAGTCTTGTTGCTGGTACCCGTCACGCAGTGATAGAGCGGTGGGATACGAGGTATAACGCGGGCCAGACACATTATATTTGTTTATTAGGGTTTGATCCCATTGTGGAAGTTTAATCATCACGCGCACCTAAGTAACCAGAGTTCAGGTTAAGTATTTATTTAGATGGTGATTATAAAAAAGTATGTAAGAAGGTGGTTTGATCTATAACAAAAAAGGCGCCGAAGCACCTTTTTTAATAAATATAATTTAATACGACCTAATTAATACGTAACGG
This sequence comes from Pseudoalteromonas sp. TB64, assembly GCF_000498095.1. Taxonomy (GTDB): domain Bacteria; phylum Pseudomonadota; class Gammaproteobacteria; order Enterobacterales; family Alteromonadaceae; genus Pseudoalteromonas. Next base: position 2,927 of record NZ_AUTQ01000187.1, on the reverse strand, counting down.
TATGAGCATCTTTGAGATATTGAAATAACTCTTTATAACCTTTACCTGGCTTTTCAGCTTTCGCTTCTTTTGCCGCATTACGAACCAGTTGACGCATTTGCTGACGATCAAGAGACGGAAACTGCTCAATAGTCTCATTGATAAGGTCATCGCCTTGTTCAATTAAATCTGAACGTAATTGCTCAATTTTTTTGACCAATACTTCAGCTTGGTTATTTTTATTAAGCATTACATCGATAATCGCTCTAATAGCGTCAATGTTTTCTACAGTACGCAACGTTTTAGCAATGTAGTTTAAGTGACGGCGGTACGCGTCGCTTTTATTGCTAATTTTATCCGCAACCACCATTGCTGCTTTTAAATCGTCATTTAATGGCAGGCGTTCGCGCTGTTTTTTACCCATTTTGGCAATTTCAGTACCTAACTGATGAAACTCTTGCGCTTCGCGCTTAAGCTCCGTTCTTGATACATATTCAATTTCTTCTTCAATTTCAGCAGGCTTGCCTTTTTTCTTTGCCATGGGGTGCTCTTAAATAAAAATAACTTTTACCATTATACATGAATATGATACTTAGGAATATTAGCTGATGTGATGCATTGAGTGTGTTAGCATTTAAATATAAGAAATGTGTGCATTATGCCTCTAAGGCTCAGGACTTAATTTATGAAAAGCCAACAAAACGATCCAATATATTCTCAAATATCGCAAGTTAAAGATGCGGTAGCAGAAGTACTCGAACATGCTAAAAAATTAGGCGCTACAGCTGCAGAAGCGGCAATGTCTAGTACGTCTGGTTTATCGGTTAGTACACGAATGGGTGAAGTAGAAACCATTGAGTTTAACCAAGATGGCGGCTTAGGCATTAGTGTATATGTTGGTAATAATAAAGGCTCGGCGTCTACGGCTGATTTAAACCCAAAAACATTGCGCATGGTAGTCGAAAAAGCGATTGATATAGCCAAATTTACATCTGATGACCCATTTAACGGCGTTGCTGATAAAGAGTTACTTGAATTTAATCCTAAAGATTTAGATTTATACCATCCTTGGGATGTAAGCCCTGAGGAAGGCATTGAGCTTTGTCATGCTGCTGAGCAAGCTGCACTAAATGCAGATGAGCGTATTGTTAACTCTGATGGTGCGAGCTTTTCATCGCATCAGGGGCTACGTGTTTATGGTAACAGCCATGGTTTGATAACTGGCTTTCCACGCACTCGTCATAGTATTAGTACGATGGTAATAGGTCAAGATGGCGAGCAGATGCAACGCGACTCTGCTTATACTGTTGCACGCGATCAAGCGGGTTTAAATGACGCAGCGGCAGTTGGGCTTGAAGCAGCAGCTGAAACATTGGCTAAATTAAATAGCCAAAAGTTAGGCACAATGAAAGTGCCTGTTATTTTTAGAGCCGATATTGCAAATTCATTGTTTGGTCACTTAGTGTCGGCAATTGGTGGTGGTGCGCTTTATCGTAAATCAAGTTTTTTACTTGATAGCTTAGGCACACAAGTATTTAGTAATTGTGTGAATATTGCCGAGCGCCCACATATTTTAAAAGGGTTGGCGTCGTCACCGTTTGATAGCGAAGGTGTTAAAACATTCGATAGGGAAATTATTCAAGGCGGCGAGCTACAAACTTATTTATTAGCAAGTTATGCCGCGCGTAAAATGAATATGACCCCAACAGGGCATGCTGGCGGTATACATAACTGGCTTGTTGAGCAAACTCATAACGATTTAACTGCACTATTAAAAACGATGGGCACCGGCTTATTAGTTACAGAGCTAATGGGGCAGGGCGTAAATACCGTAACGGGTGATTACTCTCGTGGTGCTGCTGGTTTTTGGGTTGAAAATGGTGAAATCCAATATCCTGTAAGCGAAATTACCATTGCTGGTAATTTAAAAGATATGTTTAAAGGCATATCTGCTATTGGTGGTGACATCGAACGCCGTGGTGGTATTCAAACTGGCTCAGTATTAATAGAGCAAATGCAAATAGCCGGCGCGTAGTATTAATACGCAGTGTATACTTAGACCTAGAGTATTATCTCTGGGTCTAAGTGAGCTTTTACGAGGTGTAAAATGGCTAAAGATAGATATGCACCAAAACCGCTAACCGATATTATGGCGGGGTTAAATAATCGTTTATCAGCTTATGCAGGCAAAAGCCAAGCACTTGATACACAGCAAACCCTATTAAAAGATTTTTTGGGTCCTAAGTTGGGTGATAAATGCCGAGTCAGTAATTACCGAGACGGCACGCTAATGATAGAGGCTGTATCTGCACCTATCGCGCTTAGACTTAATTATTTGAAAATGGATATGCTTTCACATTTTAGAGCTGCCGGAATGGCAGAGCTCGGGCAAATAAAAATAACTGCAAATCCTCAAGCAACTCAGAGATTAAGTACAGCGAATAAGTCGGGCAGTCCTGCAGTTACCAACTCACGTAAAATGAGTGAGCAAACAGCGGATTACTTAAACGCGATAGCATCTTCTGCACCCCCTTCTTTAAAAGAAAAACTAGAGCGTTTAGCGCTTCACGGAAAAAATAAAAGTAAGTCTTAACTACCCACCATCTTGTTATTGGTGGGGCTAATTTGGCAGCTCACCGCATTCAAAATACTTTGTTACATATTCCATTTTATTGTTGGCTTAATGAGGTTTATGATACTGCGTGGGCTTTATATTGATCGAAAGCTCTTTGATACCCATTCCATTAAGTAAAAGCGTGTAGGCAGTGCTATTTTTACTCCTGCTATATTCAAGAATTTAATGGAGTTGGTATTAAATTCTAACTAACAAACGGAATCATTATGAATAAAGTAACAATGGCTGCTGCAAGTATCGCACTTGCGCTTGGCTTAGTAGGTTGTGGTGAAAAACAACAAGAAACTAAAGTAACCGACACTCCTGTAGTAAC
>NZ_AUTQ01000186.1 GCF_000498095.1 Pseudoalteromonas sp. TB64 | reverse complement strand
ATATGGATAGTTCAGTACGCGCACAAGACGATTTTTACTACCATGTAAATGGGCAGTGGTTAGCTAAAACTGAAATACCAGGTGATAAATCTAACTACGGTTCTTTTTCGCAGTTATATGATGAGTCGCAAAAAGCGATGAAAATAGCCCTTGAAAGTGCAGCCGGAAACAAAGCCGCTAAAAAAGGCAGTGATGAGTACAAAATTGGTGCATTTTATAAAAGCTATATGAATAAAGATGCGCGTAATGAGTTAGGTATTACGCCATTACAACCGTCATTAGATACAATTGATAGCGTTAAATCTAAAGCTGATTTAGTGGGTTTAATGGCTAAAATTCAAAAACAAGGCGGTACTTTACCGTTTGGTTGGTTTGTAAATAACGATGCTAAAAACTCAAGCGAGTATGCATTGTATTTATCTCAGTCGGGTCTTGGTTTACCTGATCGTGACTATTACTTAAAAGATGACGAAAAATTCACTAAAATTCGCGCTTCTTACGAGCAATACATCACTGATGTTTTAACAAAGTCAGGCGTTAAAAATGCAGCAGAAGCTGCTAAGAGCGTACTTGCATTTGAAAAAACACTAGCTGATGCTCAATGGAGCCGTGTGCAAAGCCGTGATGCAACTAAATCTTATAACAAGATGACAGTAGCAGATGCAAGCAAGTTGATGGGTGACCTTGATTTAGCTGCATTCTTTAAAGATGCAGGCGTGAGTGCAAGTGACATTATTGTACGTCAACCAAGCTACTTAGAAGCACTTGCTACTATTTACAAAGACACTGATTTAGCGACGTGGAAAAACTACTTAAAATTTCATTTTGTAAGTGGTTATGCAGAGCTACTTAGTGAAGATTTAGTTAACCTTAACTTTGACTTTTACAGCACAACACTTCGTGGCGTAGAAGAACAAGCACCTCTTTGGAAGCAAGCGGTTGATGCATCTAACAGTGTACTTGGTGAAATTTTAGGTAAGGTATACGTTAAAGATAACTTCCCGCCAGAAGCGAAAGCACGCATGGAAGAGCTAGTTGATAACGTAATTAAAGGTTACGGCGTTGCTATTGAAAATCTTGAGTGGATGAGCCCTGAAACAAAGCTTGCAGCGAAAGAAAAACTAGACAAATTTACGCCTAAAATTGGTTACCCAGACACGTGGAAAGATTACTCAGAGCTAGATATTAACTCAGATGAGCTAGTAGGTAATTACATTCGTTATAGCGAATGGGCATACGCAGACATGATCGCAAAATTGGGTAAACCAGTTGATCGCTCTGAGTGGCATATGACTCCGCAAACAGTAAATGCGTATTACAACCCAGTAAACAACGAAATTGTATTTCCAGCCGCTATTTTACAACCGCCATTCTTTAATTTAGAAGCGGATGATGCAGTAAACTACGGTGCAATTGGCGCAGTAATTGGGCATGAGCTTGGTCATGGTTTTGACGACCAAGGCGCTAAATACGACGGTGACGGTAACTTACGTAACTGGTGGAGCGAGACTGACCTTAAACAGTTTGAAGAACGCACAGCAGCTTTAGTTGCACAGTACAACGAATATAAACCTTTTGAAGATGCAAGTGTTAATGGTGAGCTAACGCTTGGCGAAAACATTGGTGACTTAGGTGGCTTAACGGTTGCGCATAAAGCGTATATGCTGTCTTTAGGTGACAAAAAAGCGCCAGTGATTGATGGCTACACAGGCGATCAACGTTTCTTTATGGGCTGGTCACAAATTTGGCGTCGAAACTATCGCGATGAAGAGTTACGTAATCGTTTACTAACAGACCCTCATTCACCAAGTCACTACCGTGTAATCGGTATCTTGTCGAATATGCCTGAGTTTTACAAAGCGTTTGACGTAAAAGAAGGTGATAAAATGTATATCAAACCAGAAGATCGTGTAAAAATTTGGTAATTTACTAAATAGACCGATTTAAAGTTAACAAAAAACCAGTAAGTTTTTAGCTTACTGGTTTTTTTGTATCTTGAATTTGTAAATAACCTGAACTATGGATAATAAATCTATCTCAAGCAGCTATTTTCAGCGCTAACTGCGTTGAATTTACTTGCAATAGGCCAGCTATTGACGCGTAAATTCGCCTTGTTTTCACTAAAAATCTCTGGCTAGAGAAAATAAATTTAAATATCACCATGATTCAATACGTTAATAAATCTCTTAACCAGAGTTCAGGTTAAATAAGCTTTAGCTCATCAAACACTCATGCATCCATTTTTCGTTACTGAGTATGTTTTTATAAAGCGCTAGTTGGTTTTGTGCTCGCTCTAAATTATGCTCTGCATGAGCCACTTTAAAGTACACATCGTTATTTAAGTAATCAGTTAAAAAGCGCACACTTAACATGAGCGGCATTATTTTAGCGCCTAGTAGCAGGCTTTCTTGTTCTTGTTTACTCATGCTACTTTTTAATGGCGTTACATAGCCTTTAACAATGGCTGAAAATATATCTTTTCGAATAACAACGTTGTGTAAGTTTGTTGAATCCTCGGCTTCGGGGGAGCAGAAAGTGCGTACCATGTCGCCAAAATCATAAAGCCTAAATCCTGCCATACAGGTATCTAAATCAATAACCGCCTTTGCTTTATGAGTTGTATTACAAAATAGCATATTATTTATTTTTGTATCGTTATGACACACTCTAAGCGGTATCTGCTTGGCAATGTTGCTAAGCTCGGTAATTAAATGCTGCTGCGATAAGCAATATTCTATTTCGTCAGCGCAGTGCTTTACTCTATTTACAGAGTTATTTGTGATTGCGGTATTTAATTGCTCAAAGCGCATCGCTAAGTTATGAAAATCAGGAATTACAGAGTGTAGTTGTTGTGCATCAAAATCTTGCAAGGCATGAGCAAATACGCCAAAGGCATAAGCTGCTTGCTCGCTCTGTTGCGCATTTTTAACAACGTCTTCGCTGTAACTGTTACTAATATAGTTAAGGATACGATAGTACGCGCTATCAATTTTTATTAAGCGCTCGTCGCTTTGTGTCGCTATATGTTTGATTATTTCAAGAGGGTAATTATTTTGCAGTTGTTTAGCATTTAGATGCTGCTCAATTAGTTTTGCATTACTTACTAACTGAGCAGGGTTTTTAAATACTTCAATATTAAGTTTTTGCACAATAAACTGTTTATCAATACATCTAAGTAGCCATGTACTATTTATATGGCCGCTACTAATCACACTAACTTGAGTTAACTCAGGATTTAATGCTAATTGTTCGCTTAGCTTATTTTGTATTGAGATGTTCATTGTGCTCACTTATGCCCATTTATTATGCGTATCGGGCAACTATTTTTTCGATAATTCCAGCATTCGCTTCAGGAAAATTATAATTTTCTAATTCACTAATTGCTACCCATTCACTAGGTTGCCCTTCAGCGCCATGTGCTTCACCGCTAAAGTTACTTACTATGTGTACATCTAATTTAACGCACTTATCGCCGTAGTCATGTTCAATCACCATAAGTTGGCTAGAGCTATGAATTGTTAATCCAACTTCTTCAATAAGCTCGCGTTTAAGTGCGACAAATACACTTTCACCTGCTTCTACTTTGCCACCAGGAAATTCCCATAAACCGCCTTGATGTTGTTCATCTGCGCGTTTACAAATGAATATAGCGTTATTTTTCTTAATAACGCCAACAGCTACATGTACAATTTCTATAGTCATTACTTTAAAACTCCATAAAAAAAAGCGACGCTAGCGCCGCTTTTTAATAAGCTACTGACAATATTGGGCTATTTTAATTTACCGCAACATTGTTTGAATTTTTGACCTGATTTACAAGGACAAGGGTCATTACGACCTACTTTTGGTTCTGTACGAGCNTGGCTGTTTCAGGTGCTTCACCACCTACTTTCTCAGCTTCTTCATGTTGGTATTCGCGAGGAGCACTTTCACTTTTACGGTGTTGCTCTTCTACTTTCTCAACATCTTCTTCTGCACGTACTTGTACTTTACTTAGAATGCTTACAACATCTACTTTTAAGTTTTCAAGCATTTCAGAGAATAGCTCAAACGATTCACGCTTATACTCTTGCTTAGGATTCTTTTGCGCATAACCACGTAAATGAATACCTTGACGTAAGTGGTCCATAGCAGCAAGGTGATCTTTCCAATGCTGATCAAGACTTTGTAACATAATCGCTTTTTCGAATTGACGTAAAACAGAGTCGCCAACTTGCTCTTCTTTTTGCTTGTAAGCTTGCTCAACAGATTCTTCAATACGCTCACGAAGTTTTTCTTCGTATAGTTTATTGTCATCTGCTAACCACTGAGTAATTGGTAATTCAATTAAGAAGTCTTGTTTTAAGCGTTCTTCAAGTCCATTAATATCCCACATTTCAGCAAGGCTTTGCGGTGCAATATACTGATCAATTAGATTACTAAGAACGTCAGCACGAATTACAGTAATAGTCTCTGAAATATCGCCTTCTTCAAGTAGTTCATTACGTTGAGAGTAAACAACACGACGTTGATCGTTTGCTACATCATCGTACTCAAGTAATTGTTTACGAACATCAAAGTTGCGTGCTTCTACTTTACGCTGTGCATTTTCAATTGCACGATTTACCCATGGATGTTCAATTGCTTCGCCGCGTTGCATACCTAGTTTACGCATCATGTTAGTCATGCGCTCACCAGCAAATATACGCATTAACGAATCGTCCATCGATAAGTAAAAACGGCTTGAGCCAGCATCACCTTGACGACCAGAACGACCACGTAATTGGTTATCTATACGACGAGACTCATGACGTTCAGTACCAATGATATGTAAACCGCCGGCATCAATTACTGCATCATGGCGAATTTTCCAAGCTGCTTTAATGTCAGCAATTTGCTCAGCAGTTGGGTTCTCAAGTTTTTCAACTTCACTGTTCCAGTTACCACCTAACACGATATCGGTACCACGACCGGCCATGTTAGTTGCAATAGTTACTGTGCCTGGTAGACCTGCATCTGAAACGATATCAGCTTCTTGCGCATGAAATTTAGCATTAAGTACGTTGTGCTTAATTTTTTCTTTACGTAAAAACTGTGATAAATACTCAGAGCTTTCAATCGAAATAGTACCTACAAGCACCGGTTGTCCACGGTCTTGGCAGTCTTTAATATCAATTAAAATAGCTTCGTATTTTTCTTCTTGCGTTAGGTAAACTAAATCAGCGCGATCATCACGAACCATCGGCTTATTAGTTGGCATAACTACAGTATCTAGACCGTAAATAGATTGAAACTCAAAAGCTTCAGTATCGGCAGTACCTGTCATACCTGCTAGCGTTTCGTATAAACGGAAGTAGTTTTGGAACGTAATAGATGCAAGTGTTTGGTTTTCGTTTTGAATATTTACACCTTCTTTAGCTTCAACAGCTTGGTGTAAACCTTCTGACCAACGACGACCTTCCATTGAACGACCAGTGTGCTCATCGATAATGATTACTTCGTTTTCTTTTACTACGTAATCAACATCTTTTTGGTATAGCTTGTGAGCACGAAGGGCTGCATAAACATGGCTTAGTAGCGTAATACTTGCTGCTGAATAAAGCGAATCGCCTTCTTCAATTAAGCCGCGTTCAGTAAGTAGCTCTTCTACTTTAATTTGACCACGTTCTGTTAAGTGAACTTGCTTAGACTTTTCATCGATAGTGTAATCGCCGTCGCCTTCAACACCTTCTTCGTCTTCTTTTTCTTGAAGTTCAAGTAAAGGAACGATGGTATTTATTTCAGTGTATAACTCTGAGCTATCTTCAGCTGGGCCTGAAATAATAAGCGGGGTACGTGCTTCATCTATTAGGATTGAATCCACTTCATCCACAACAGCATAAAATAATGGACGTTGTACACGTTCATCAATGCTAAATGCCATGTTGTCACGAAGGTAGTCAAAACCAAATTCGTTATTTGTACCGTAAGTAATATCAGCTGTGTATGCTAGCTTTTTCTGCTGTGGCATCATACCTGGTACGTTACAGCCTACACTCAAACCTAAGAATTCAAATAATGGACGGTTTGTTTCAGCATCACGTTTAGCAAGGTAGTCATTCACGGTAATTACGTGAACGCCTTTCCCAGTTAAGCCATTTAAGTAAGCTGGTAGGGTAGCTGTTAGTGTTTTACCTTCACCGGTACGCATTTCTGCAATGCGACCTTGATGTAAAACCATGCCGCCTAATAGCTGTACGTCGAAGTGGCGCATGCCATTTACACGATTTGACGCTTCACGTACCACAGCAAAGGCCTCTGGTAGTATGTCGTCAAGACTTTGCCCGTTATCGTAACGTTCTCTAAACTCAACTGTTTTAGCTTTTAAGTCTTCATCAGAAAGCGCTTCTAATTGCGTTTCTAGTGTATTGATTAGCGCGACCGTCTTTCTAAAGTTTTTAATAGTGCGGTCATTGCGACTACCAAAAATTTTGGTAAATAAATTAGATATCATGATAAAACCGTTACAATGTATTCTTTGCTAGCCGAGTATCGGCTAACCCATTTTTAACAATTGGCAATTAATATGTACTTTTAAGTAACACTTAGAACATATTAATTAGCAATTTTGTATTAAACTGCTTAAAAGTACTGTTTACTACGTGCGCTACTATACCAGACTCTGCCAAACAACAAACTATCTCAACAAAAAGATGTGTATTTAAAATAGAAAAATTTGATCTGGTTCGTAAAAATAACTTAATGCCTTAAATTACATTTAAATAGCCATTAACGCTAAAGATATGGTGGTAAATAAATTAAAAACAAGGGCTGTGTGCCTGCTTAAACTTTAGACTTAAACATGCACACAAAATCTCCGATTTTATAATTTAAATTGATTAACCGTTTTGTTTAGTGCAGCTGCTAAATCACTCAGGTCGCGTGCTTCATCAGCGAGTACATGAGCATGATTAGCTGTGCTATTCACTAAGCTATTAATTGCCGATAGACTCGTGTTTATATCTTCTGCTACCACTGTTTGTTGCTCTGTTGATGTTGCAATTTGATGACTTTGGTCTTGCACTTTAGTTACCGATAATGCAATGTTTTGCAGTGAAGTCAGTACTTCTTTTGTTTGCGAGACAGAGCCTTCTGTTTGTTCTTGACCTTGTAGCATCATGAGCGATGCTTGCTGGGCAATTTGTTGCAAACGCGAAATCATATTACGAATATCATCGGTTGATTCTTGTGTTCGACTCGCTAGCGAGCGTACTTCATCAGCAACCACCGCAAAGCCTCTACCATGTTCGCCAGCCCTAGCTGCTTCAATAGCTGCATTTAGCGCAAGTAAATTAGTTTGATCAGCAATGGAGTTAATTACGTCGACTAGCGCACCAATGTTATTACTTTCTTGTTCAAGCCCTGCAACGACTTTAGAGGCTTCACCGATATGAAGTGCAAGTTCAGTCATTACTTTTTGAGCTTGTGCTGAGCGGTTAGCGCCTTCAGCGGTAATAGCTTGTACTTCTTCGGCTGCGTTATTTGTATTTTGTGCATTGCGTGAAATTTCAAGCACGGTAGTCGCCATTTCAGTTACCGCAGCACTAACGCTATCTACCTGTTGTTTTTCTTGCTGAATTTCTGAGTTTGTTTGCTCTGATACCGTTTTTAATTGAGCCGCAGCGTTACTTAATTGCTCTGCTTGAGCTGCTGTTTCTAGCATCATTACGCGTAACTTATCAATAAAGGTATTCATATGATTAGCTAACTGGCCAACTTCATCTTGGCTATCAATATTAATTTTTTGTGTTAAGTCGCCTTCGCCTGATGCTATGTCGCGCATAATATTAGTAAGCGTAGTTATTGGTTTTGAAATCATTTGTGTAGCCCATAAAATCATGGCTAAAATAATGATCAAAATAACAACAACAGCTGTGGTTGTGGTTGTTACTGCTGCATTTACAGGTTCCTCAATCATGCTTGTTGGAATGAGCAAACCTACGTACCAATCTAAATAAGGTTCTTCTAGCTGTAAACGATTATAAACCACATAAAATTGCTCACCTTTTAAGGTAACTATTTGGCTGCCTTTTAAGTTATTACGCATTTGTGTATTTAGGGTTTTAAAACCTGTGGTATCTGTAAATTGTTGCTCAAGCGCATCAAGCCCTTCCTTTCCATTAGGGCCTTCGTCTGTAATTGAAAGTTTATGTCCCGTCGCTTTTGAAAAATGCACAACCTTTTGATTACCGTCCAGCAAAAAACCATAACCTTTACCGTTAAATCGGATATTTTCGACCATGTCGTTAATTTTATTAAGCTGTAAATCAACTCCACCCATACCAATTAGCTTTTGTTGAGTGTTATAAACGGGTTGTTGTACTACTGCAGATGCATTTCCAGTAGTTAAATCTACAGATATAGGACCTACATAGAGCTTATTGATTTGCATTGCTTCTTGCCACCAACCTCGCTTATAAGCGTAGTAAGGTTTGCCATCGTAGTGAGTGGTGCGCTCGTTTTCTTTAAAATATTCACCAGTTGAAGCTGAGGCAAAAAATGCGGATAAAATATTGTCATCATTTGCGCTTATACGTACAAAATCTTGGTTTATTTCGCTGTAACCAGGCGCATTTTCAATTGTTTGGTCACGGGTATTCCAGTTTTCAAAAAAGTTTATTAAATGTGGATTATTAACAAAGGTTGATACCATTTTACCGTACATTGCAAAGTAACTTTGCATTGAGAGTTGCTCGGTTTGTAGGTAACTTTGTGCTTCGTTTTCTATGTTTACTCTGGAGAGGTTAGCGATGTGTTTAACAAAAAAAATGGAGGTAATAATCAGTAAAATAGTAATTGTTCCACCGATCAATAATAATATTTTCTTCCGTAATGATAAATTATTCAGCATGGGTACACATATTTTTATTATTTAGTAGATTATATCTAATCATATCTCGTTGAAAATCTCTATAAAGTTAGATAGAAAGCAATAATTATGCGTTTAAAATTAAGGTTTATACAAAAATGGAAGATAAAATTAATAAATTAGTAGTACTAGGTGCTGGTTGGTTGGGTCATGCTTTATGTTTAAGTGCAAAGCAAGTTAGTTGGCAAGTGCAAGGTACACATAGAAGTAATGAGCACAAATACGATTTCGAACGACAGTTTTTGCTAAAAGACGAGCAATTAACACATCAAATTGACTTACAAGATGCTTACTGGGTTTGTGCTATCCCGCCGCGTAGTCGACACAGTGAAAGCAATTATCCGGAAACACTTACCGCAGCATTAAAACTTTCAAAAACGTTAAATGCAAAAGGCTTTTTATTATGCTCATCAACAGGTGTTTACGATCAAGAGGCTGGTGTATACACCGAAAGTAACGATATTTCATGCACTAACGAGCGACAAATAAAGCTTTATGAAGCTGAAGAACAAGTGCTTTCACAAGATGGAAAAGTGCTGCGTTTAGCTGGGTTATTAGGTCCAAATAGAGAGCCTGGTCGTTTTGTTGCAGGTAAAGAGCTTAATACCTCAAGCCAGCAAGTAGTAAATATGGTGCATCAACAAGATGTAATTAATGCAATTTTTGCGGTTATAAAGCACTGGCAAGTGGGGCAAAATATTTATAATGTGGTTAATCCTTCGCACCCAACAAAAGCGGATTATTATGCCGAAAAATGCGTGCAACATGGCGGTGAACTACCTCGTTTTACCAGTAATGACAAAGCTGAGCGTAAAGTTGTTGGCTCAGCTATTGAGGCGTTAGGATTTAGTTATCGGTATGGTATTTAATGTATAGAAAGCTTTAGGATTAAAGACTGTTGTGGACTAAAGACTGGTGATTAGATCGATACTGTAGATTAGAGAATAAATTTCCTATCATAACTAAGTTATCAATTTTGCGTAAATAAACTGTTAAAATTATGGATTTTGGGTAAACTTAGTTAGTTTGTATTAATTTTATCCATAATAAATATTTTTTAACTGATTTTTTGATAATACGAGTGGCGCTAATTTGAGTGTATTAACCGACAGTAACTTTCCTATATTTTTTAGTGGTGCGCTATTAATGGCAATGATCGCCACTTTATTTACGATCAAAAATAATAGTATTAAATTTAGCTATTTATGCACTGCGGCTATTGGTTTGGCTATTCTAAGCAGTGGTACTGCTTGGCTTGCTATTTTACTCGCTTTTGGATTTTGCTTTCATTTATGGCAGGCTTTTGAGCGTAATAACTGGAGTATGATTATAGTAAGCGCCACGGCAGGTTTGTTGTTTGTAGTGCTATTTTCTGCATTTTTATTATTACAAGTGCCTTTATTTTGGGTAATACTGGCTATTTTATTATTATCTATAGTGGGTTTTATTAATGATGATTCACCTATTACAAAGACAATAGCCGAATTTGAGCCTGGGCAAGAAACATTTATTGAAAATTCACCATTAACAGCGTTTGCTGATAGAAAAACATTACGTCAAAGATATTATATGTGGCGTGGTGACAAGCAAATAAAAGCCACTTTGGTTGTTATTCGCTTAGAGGGGTTTGATGAGGTTAATCAGCATATTGGACGCAATTTTGGTGATTTACTGTTGGCGCAATCTGCTAATAGAATTAAAAATTTATTAGAGAGTGACGAAATAGTCGATTTAGGCTCAAAGGAGAAGCTGGCACATTTGGGTGGGCTTAACTTCGCATTTATTTGTAGTCTCGAAAATCAAAAATATCTTCATGAACAATTAATAAAACAAATATTAGATGCAACGCTTAAGCCTTTTAATGTTGCTAATTGCACGTTAGAAATAAAAGCGAGAGCTAGCTATGTTGATTGCGATGAGCAAGGCGATGACTTTGATAATTTAATTTCTTACGCTTACCTTGCACTAGATAGTCATCCGCAACGTCAAATTGTTGCATACCATAAGCAAATGACAGTTGAGCAGCAAGAACAGCAAGCTCGTTTAAAAGAGCTCGCTAATATCGACTTTTCGAGTGAGTTAGAGCTATATTTTCAACCTATCATTTGTAATGAGAGCGGTCAGATTGAATTTTTAGAGTTACTTCTGCGTTGGCAGCATCCTAAGCAAGGTATTTTATCAGCAAACCGATTTATTGATGATATTAGAATTGCAGGGCTAGCTTACCCATTAGCTACGTTTGTTATAGAGCGTGCAGCAGAGCTTGCAATGGCATTGAGAATGGAAGGTATTGCAATACCACTTAGTATTAACGTATTCGGTCCTGAAATGCTTAATGAAGAGTTTGTTGAGTTTGTTGATAAAGTGACAAGTAATCATCATTTAGAGGCTGGAGATTTAATTGTCGAATGTCCATTACATGTTTTTACCAGCTTAGATAACAAGGGTAGGGCAATGATTGCTCGTCTTAATAATATAGGCTTAAAAGTATGTGTAGATGGTTTAGGTGATAACCCTGTATTACTATCTAAGTTATCGAGTTTAGCCGTAGAGTATATTAAAGTGGCGCCGTCATTAACGGCTGATTTTAGCAATCAAAATAATATACGTAGTTTAGTAGGTGGTATGGTCGAAATGCATAACCAGCTAAAAACAAAAGTGATTTTTGAAGGTGTAGAAACGCTTGAGCAGCTTAAATTTGTTAAAAGCTTAAATGGATACGCGGCACAAGGTTATTACTATGGTCACCCACTGAGCAGTATAGGTTTAATGAGCTGGTTAAAAGAGTGGCGACTAGCTCAGAATTAAATATTATATTTACTTTGAAGATAACTATTTACGAGTGCGCTAATTACTTGCCCGCAATGATCTATTCCACTATCTAATCCATTGGGATGTTGGCTTGGTGCTGCTTCGCTTAAGTGTAAATATTTAGATTGGCACTTTTTGGCGGCTAAATACACAAAATGCTCAGTGTCACTTACGCTAAAACCACTGCATATGTACGTACTTGCTGGCATATAAGCAATACAGCTTACATCAACTTCGACACCTAATGGGGCTTCATTAAAGCCGCTAAGTGCACTATTAATAGCTTGGGTGAGCGTTACTTCTCGTTTAATGTGTATTGACTGATAGCTTGTAAATTTAAAGTCTGCTTTAGCCATTTCATTAATAACAGCTTGATTGTTTTTTAGCTCGTGCAAGCCAATAACATGATAGTTATTTAAGTATTGTTCGTTGTAAGCATAACGAAAGCTATTGTCACTATGACGACCTTCAGGTTCTCTAAACCCAGCATGAGGACCAAAATTTATAGCATTGATAGGCGTGTTTTTATATTTGCTTAATGCACTGATAATACCTAGAGAGTTGTTATGTCCGCCGCCAATAATAATTGGTTCGAGTCCTGCTTTAAATATAAGGTTTAAAACGCTCTCTACGCGCTCATCAATGTATTGGCATAACTCTCTTAGTTTAGTAAGCTGAGATGGTTGCTGATTATCAAGTTGATTGCTTTGAAGCATTAAATCATCAACGTCAACTTCGCCAAGTAATAATACTTTTTGAGTGTTGATAAATTGGTTATGAGGTTGATTTAAAAACTGCTGTAAAAAAGCTGGCCATGCTTGGGTAGCACCACCATTACCTAAATTAGCTTTAGGACCTATATCCTCGCAAATACCAAGTAATACATAGCGAATACCAAACTGTGCGGCATCAATAAGTGCTTGTTGTACATTTACTTGCGTATCGAGCAAGGCCATTGACTGCCAAGCCTTAGTTTCGTTTTCGCGGCTAGAGCAAAGAGCTTTAACCGCGCTTTCGTCATATACTTTTAAGTGGGTGTTCACGTTAGACTTCTACGATTTCCAATTCCAATTCTTCAGCTGATAAAACGATGCCTGTGCTGTCGGCATAAATAAAGTCATCATCAAAAAACGATACACCAGCAAAGTTAACGCCAATGGCATCTTCGCCTGCACCTTCACTGTCAGCTGCAACAGGAATTGAAGCAATTGCTTGAATTCCTAAATCTAGTTCTTCAAGTTCATCAACGTGGCGTATGGCACCGTATACAATAATACCATTCCAGTTATTTTCGCACGCTAGTTCAGCTAATTCTATATCGATTAGTGCGCGACGAGTTGAACCACCACCATCAATAAGAAGTACTAAGTCTGTACCATCTTGAGAAAGTAATTCACGGATCAGTTCATTATTTTCAAAACATTTAACCGTTTTAATGCGGCCGCCAAAACTGTGTCGACCACCAAAGTTGATGAACATTGGTTCTAGCACGTCAACCACGTCAGCAAAGTGGTCACATAAATCAGAAGTGCTGTAATCCATTATTTTACCCTCAAAAGATACATTAATTTATAGCTTAGTATACCCTCCTTATATGCAATAACAACGACTTAATCGCAGTAAATTTAAGCAAAACAAGGGCTAAAACAATAATAGCAATAATAGTGTCTCAAAAGCGTCACTCAATTGTTATTTACGACATCTAAGCTAAATAAGTGTTCATATATTATGCAGCAAGGAGTAAGTGATGGATGACAATAGTATGTTAAAAAGAGTCGCTCAAATGGATGAACAGCTCTTTTTAATTTTGTTTAATTACAACTCACCTAAATGGGTTAAAACAATAGCACTTGGATTATCGAAAAGTGGCGATGGCGGTTTGTACTTATTTACTTGCACTACTATTTGGTGGCTAGGTACAAACGAGTACCATCAGTTGTTACCCATGACTGTGCTGCTTGGATTTGTTATAGAAAGACCTATTTATTTATTAGCTAAAAATCGCTTTGCTCGTATTCGCCCATGTGATTGCTTGGTAACTAATGCTTATATAATACCAAGTGATAAGTTTAGTTTACCATCGGGTCACAGTGCTGCTGCATTTTTAGTGGCGATAATAATAAGCCACTTTTTCCCTGAATATACTTGGTTATTACTTAGCTGGGCTTGTGGTGTTGCTATTTCTCGGGTTGTGTTAGGCGTACACTTTCCGGCTGATATTGTTATTGGCGCTATTATTGGAAGCTCATGTGGTTTACTTGCTTTAGCACTGGTGATCCCTGTATGAAAATATTATACGGTATTCAAGGGACTGGAAATGGACATATAACGCGTGCACGGGTTATGGCTAATTGCTTCAAAGAATTAGCCATTGATGTTGATTATGTTTTTTCAGGGCGTGCAGGGCAAGATTATTTTGATATGCAAGAGTTCGCTCAATACAGGCATTTTCGCGGGTTATCTTTTAATACTAAAAACGGTCAAGTTAACAGCCTACAAACGCTTAAAAATGCGCGAATAGGTAAATTAATAACAGATATAAAATCACTTAACGTAAAGCCGTATGATTTTGTACTAAATGATTTTGAGCCTATTTCTGCATGGGCAGCAAAGCGCGCTGGTGTTCCGGTTGTTGGCATTAGTCATCAGGCTGCATTTTTGTCAAATAGCGTACCTATGTTTAGCAAAGGCATTTTACGAAAATCGTTTATTAAATATTATGCACCTGCAAATATATATTTAGGGGTACATTGGCAACCGTTTGCGGATAATATTATCCCCCCTTTTATTGCCAACCATGAACATGAAAACCCCGTCGCAGTACTCAATAAGGTATTGGTATATCTACCATTTGAAAACCTTAAGAGTATTGTTGATTACCTAAAAGACTTTCCCGAAAAAGAATTTTACTGTTATCACCCGTATGCTAAAAATCAGTCAATAGGGCATATTCACTTACGTTCTCCTTCGCGGACTGGTTTTTTAAATGATTTATCGAATACCAGTGGTGTTATTGGTAATGCAGGATTTGAGCTTGCCAGTGAAGCATTAAAGCTAGGAAAAAAATTATTGCTAAAGCCACTTAATGGGCAGTTTGAGCAAGCAGCTAATGCGCAAACATTACTTGCAATGGGTATGGCGCATGTAATGCATTACCTCAATCCTCAAGCGTTAGATGATTGGAATAGTGCACCACAAAATAAACAAATTAATTACCCGAGTGATCCTACACCTTTAATTAGATGGCTTGTAAAAAAACAATGGGGTGATACGCAATCACTCCATAAAGGGTTGTGGGGGAGCGTAAATCTATAATGAAAGGAAGGCAGTGAATAAAATGCATTAATTTTAAGTTGTGATTTACCAACTTAAAGTGCAATAAAACTTACGAGTAGTTTAAAGTTAAGGAACAAATTTTATTGGCACACTATCTTTATTATTTTTGTGCTCATTTACGCGTTTTAAGTACTCATCCCACAATGTATCTTGTTGTTCTTGTAGTTTAGCAAAATACTGCCAGCTGAATAATCCGCTGTTATGCCCATCATCAAAGTCTAAACGAAGAGCATAGTGACCTACGGGCTCTATGTTTTTAATTTCGACGGATTGCTTGTTAAGCACCAACTTCATTGGGCCTGACCCATGTCCTTGCACTTCAGCAGAGGGTGAGTGAACGCGCAAAAATTCACACGTAAATACAGACTTGGTGTCATCGTCAAAGTAAACATCTAAGTTTTTACTTACGCTGTGGTAATGTACTTTTGTTACGTGTTTCATTTTTTATCTCATTAAAAAGCCCCCATAACGGAGGCTTTCAGTATAACTGTTTGTAACGTCAATTAAAGAATAAAGCGGCTTAAGTCTTCATCTTCAACAAGTGCACCTAGGTGTTTTTCAACGTAAGCTGCGTCAATTACAACCGATGAACCTGCTTTCTCTGATGCATCGTATGAAATTTCTTCCATTAACTTTTCCATCACAGTATGCAGACGACGAGCACCGATGTTTTCGGTTTTTTCATTAACTTGCCATGCTGCTTTAGCAATTCGTTCGATTGCATCTTCACTAAACTCAATATCAACTTGCTCTGTTTTAAGGAGCTCACGTTGCTGCTCTGTAAGCGAGGCATGTGGTTCAGTTAAAATGCGTTTAAAGTCATCAGCCGTTAGTGCTTCAAGCTCTACTCTAATTGGTAAACGGCCTTGCAGCTCAGGGATCATGTCTGATGGCTTAGCCATTTGAAAAGCGCCAGAAGCAATAAATAGCATGTGGTCTGTTTTAACCATGCCATGCTTAGTATTTACAGTTGAGCCTTCAATTAGTGGTAATAAATCGCGCTGAACACCTTCACGACTAACATCTGGACCTGAAGAATCGGCGCGCTTACAAATTTTGTCTATTTCATCAATAAACACAATACCGTTTTGTTCTACTGCAAAAATTGCCTGCTCTTTTAGCTCTTCTGGATTAACAAGCTTAGCTGCTTCTTCTTCCGTTAATAGCTTAAAAGCTTCTTTAATTTTAAGTTTACGCTTAGTACGTTTATCGCCGCCCATGTTCTGAAACATGCTTTGTAGCTGGTTGGTCATATCTTCCATACCAGGAGGCGCCATAATTTCTACATTTGGCTGGACTTGCGCTAAGTCAATTTCAATTTCTTTATCATCTAATTGACCTTCACGTAGCTTTTTACGAAACGCTTGGCGAGTTGAAGAATTATCATCAACTTGATTTTCGCCATATTGGTCTTTAGCAGGTGGCAACAGAGTATCTAAAATACGCTCTTCTGCAGCTTCTTCAGCGCGATGTTTAAACTTTTTAGTTTGTTGCTCACGCGTCATTTTTATTGAAACTTCCACTAAATCGCGGATTATTGTTTCAACTTCCTTACCAACATAACCAATTTCAGTGAACTTGGTTGCTTCGACTTTAATAAATGGTGCGTTAGCTAATTTAGCTAAACGGCGTGCAATTTCAGTTTTACCAACACCGGTTGGACCAATCATTAGAATATTTTTTGGGGTTACTTCGCCACGCAAATCATCATTTAGTTGCATGCGGCGCCAGCGGTTACGAAGTGCAATAGCAACAGCTTTTTTTGCATTAGCTTGACCAATAATGTGTTGGTCTAACTCGTGAACAATTTCTCTTGGGGTCATAGCAGACATAGCGGTTCCTATTATAATTCTTCGATAGTTTGGAAGTCGTTAGTGAATACGCAGATATTGCCTGCAATAGTGAGACTTTTTTCTACAATTTCGCGGGCACTTAAATCAGTGTTTTCTAATAAGGCCGTTGCTGCAGATTGGGCAAAGTTACCACCACTACCAATAGCAATTAGGTCATTCTCTGGTTGAACTACATCGCCATTACCGGTAATGATAAGGGATGCTGTTTCATCAGCTACAGCAAGGAGGGCTTCGAGTTTTCGAAGTGCTCGGTCGCTTCGCCAATCTTTTGCCATTTCAACGGCTGCTTTGGTGAGGTTACCTTGGTGCATTTCTAATTTGCTTTCAAAGCGTTCGAAAAGCGTAAAGGCATCAGCAGTACCGCCAGCAAATCCTGCGATTACTTTGCCATTATAAAGACGTCGAACTTTGCGGGCATTACCCTTCATTACGGTATTACCAAGTGAAACTTGGCCGTCACCGCCGATTACAACTTTGTCGCCGCGGCGTACACTTACGATAGTGGTCATGTTATTCCTCATCAGCGAGTTGCAGAGGCAACTCGTAAAAAACGATTATGATGAGGTTATATGGGTGAATGCTTTATTTTCAAGTCCAGCCCCAAATTCCACAGCCGACAATTCTTACTCGCTTGAGTTTATTTTTGTCACTTTCGGCATGGCGTTTGGTTTTATATGGACCTAGGCGAACTTTGTACCATTTACCATTGGTACCTGAGGCTTCTTTAATTTCAGAAATTAACCCAGCGAACGCAATTTTTGCTTTTAGCGATTCGGCTTGTTCGTGTGTTCTAAACGAACCACACTGCATGACATAAGGACCTTTTTGCTCAAGTTTTTTTACTTCAACTTGAATTTCATGGTTTCTGATTTCTTCAATAAACTCGGGTGTACGAGGTACTACAACTTTTACCGGAGGAACTGGGTTCGCTTGTTTTTCAACGAGTTTAGGATCGGCGTTACTTTTAATAAACCATAATCCATAGACAAATCCGCTTACCAATAAAATAGCGATAACCACTAAAATAATAGGAAATGGTTTTTTAGCGGGCGTTTGCTTATTATTTTTTCTGCTTGCTGGTTTTTTGTTTATGTAATCGTGCTGTGCCATAGCTTTATTTTGGCCTTAACCTAAATCATGTCTATAGGGTCTACATCTAGGCTCCAGCGAACTTTTTGTGCAAGTTTACTCGAACTTAAATAATCAACCATTTGCGCAAGGTACTGATGTAATATGCGGCGATCTTGCGCTTGAATATGTAATTGAAAACGATACATGCCTGCAACTTTTTCAAGTGGAGCAGGGATCGGACCGAGCAATTGTATACCAGATACCCCATTCACAGGAACCAAATCCGTCAAAAAATCGACGACTTGCTTAATACTATGTCCCTGAGCGCGAACTATTGCCATATTTGTGATGGGTGGTAGGTCGGCGTCATCGCGTTCACTTAGTGCAAAACGAGCAAAGTCTTGATAACCATTATTAACTAAATCTTGTAAAAGTGGGTGCTCGGGGAAATGGGTTTGTAGCAGCACTTGCCCAGGTTCGCCGGAACGTCCGGCGCGACCAGCTACTTGCGTAACAAGTTGTGCTAAATGCTCTGTCGCTCTAAAATCACATGAATATAAGCCGCTGTCTACGTCTAAAATAAGCACTAGGCTTACATCTGCAAAGTGATGTCCTTTAGCTAGCATTTGTGTGCCTACTAAAATACGCGCACCACCTAGGTTTATTTCGTCGAGTGCTTTTTCAAGGCTGCCTTTACGGCGGGTTGAATCACGGTCAATACGAGTAATAGGCGTATCGGGAAATTCGGTAGTTAAAAATTCTTCTATTTGCTCTGTGCCTTTACCATTAGGGAATATTTGTGTACTTCCACAATCAGGGCATTGATGAGGAACATGATATTGATCGCCACAGTGGTGACAGATCATTTGACCAATTGCCTTATGAAAAGTTGCGCTGGTACTGCAGCGTTTACATTCACTCAACCAACCACATTCATGACAAATAAGTGTTGGCGAAAACCCACGACGATTTAAAAACACCATTACTTGTTTGCCACGATTTAAATGCTGGCGCATAGTTGCAAGGCTTGCATGAGCAATACCTGCTTGGTCGGGTTGTCCTTTCATATCGAGCAATTTAAATTGGTTATCGGTCGCTGTTTGAGCGCGCTCAGTTAGGCTTAATAATTGGTATTTATTATTTATAGCTTTATGGAGTGTTTCGAGCGCTGGTGTTGCGCTACCTAATATAAGTGGAATTTTATGTTGGTAGGCGCGATACGCTGCTAAATCGCGAGCGTGGTAACGCAATGTATCTTGTTGTTTAAATGAAGAGTCGTGCTCTTCATCCACTACAATCATGCCGAGCTTTAAAAATGGTAGAAAAATACTCGAACGTGTGCCAATCACTACTGCACAACTGCCTTTCTCGCAAAAACGCCATGTTTGTAACCGCTCGTTGTCGGTAAGGGCTGAGTGCCAAAGCATGATTGGCGTATCAGGAAAGCGGCGGCGAAAACGGTTAACTGTTTGTGGCGTTAAGCCTATTTCGGGTACTAATACGAGAGCTTGTTCGCCGCGTTTTAATACCTCTTCAAGGCATTGCAAATAAACTTCGGTTTTACCGCTCCCTGTAACACCTTCTAATAAAAAGCTGCTAAAACCTGTGCTTTGATTTATTGCAGTACAGGCTATCGCTTGCTCTTTATTAAGTGTTGGCTTGCTACCAACAGTAGGAGCGACGCTTTGCCATTGGTTATCGTGTTCAATAGTTTGTGTTATTAGGTCTTTATCGATAAGGCTATCAATCGTTTTTTTACTAAATCCTAAAGCTTTTAGCTCAGTTAATGACGATTTACCCGATTGCGATAATTGCTTTAATAAGTTGAGCTGCGTTTTTGCTTTTAACGAAGGTACTTTGGCGCCTTTTTCTGTAAGTGCGACCATGTTAATACTGGTTTTATCTGGCGACTCACCTTGGCGTAATGCACTTGGTAATGCTATGTGGATAGTTTCACCTAGCGGATAACAGTAATAACGGGCAGTAAAACTAAGTAGTTCTATATGCTGCGATGATAAAATAGGGGTATCGTCAATAACTTCAAAAATACTTTTAATTTTGTTTTCAGGTACTTCAGTCGTGTTTTTGAGTGCCAGTACTACAGCAACTTTACGTTGATTACCAAAAGGCACTAAAACGCGCATACCAGGTTTTAAGTCTGAGGCAATATTAGTGAGTTGCTCGTCTATTTTATAATCAAAGGTGCGTGGTAGTGGAACCTTTATTGCAACTTCAACAAAACGCATAACAACTCTACCTATAAAATTAATGCTGTAATGTACTAAAAATATAGCTAAAAACCTACAAGCAAATTGTAGTCGCTTTAGTATTTGATTACTTTTTTAGCAAAAAATATAATTAAAACTTGTGTGCGGGGTTGTTGTTGGATAAAATCCGGCTCCAACAATTTGTTTTAACGACGTATGGTACCAAACTACGGGTTTGGAGAGCGATGCGGCCTTAACTAGAGGTTTCTATGAAAGAAGGTATTCACCCTAAGTACGAAGTAATTTCAGCAACATGTTCATGCGGAAATGAATTCGAAACAAGCTCTACTTTATGTAAAAACATTCACTTAGACGTATGTTCTGCGTGTCACCCGTTTTACACTGGTAAGCAAAAAGTTTTAGACACTGGCGGACGTGTTGATCGTTTCAACAAGCGTTTCGGTGCACTTGGTAGCAAGAAGTAATTATTGCTGTCTAGTTGAGAAAAGCACCTTAGGGTGCTTTTTTTATACCTATAATTTGTCTCATTTATTTATTTTTTTATTTTAATTATCCCCTTTCTTCTTCGTGTCACTATTTTCTGCTTTTATTATGAGTATGCATAAACCTCTGCAGACAAACTGCATAATTGTCTCTATATTTTTAATTATCTAATTTTAACTACGTTGTTAAATGCAGCTAACATGAAGATAAATGTTTTAAAAGTAACGATTTAAGTCATTTAATATGGTTTATATTAAAGTCTCAACTGCGCGCTACATCAAAAATCACAACACGCTAAAAGTGCTTTTAAAACTATATTTTAGATGAATTTTTGCTCATGAAATGTTGCTGTGTTTTAGCTGTTTTTTAAAAAAACCTCTTAAAATCAATGCATCTAGCAGATAACAGGATAGATCTGATATTACTTGGAATTTAAAAATAATAAGGGTATCGTAACCCAGACAACACCTCTCACTTTAACTTAAATTGCAGGATACAATCGCGTTATGTCAGACTTTCGTGAACAAGCACTACATTATCATTCTCATCCCGTTCCAGGCAAAATCAGCATTGAGCTAACTAAGCCAGCTGAAACGGTTCAAGACTTAGCGTTAGCATATAGTCCAGGGGTTGCCGAACCTGTGCGTGAAATTGCCGCTGATCCTGCAAATGCTTACAAATATACCGGTAAAGGCAATATGGTTGCGGTAATTACCAATGGCACTGCCATTTTAGGGTTAGGTAATTTAGGTCCTCTTGCATCTAAGCCGGTAATGGAAGGTAAAGCTTTATTATTTAAACGTTTTGCGGGTCTAGATTCAATCGATATTGAAGTTAAGCACAAAACAACAGAAGATTTTATTAACACGGTTGCTAATATTGCCGACACATTCGGTGGTATTAACCTTGAAGATATTAAGGCGCCAGAGTGTTTTGAAATTGAAAAAGCACTCATTGAGCGCTGTAGTATTCCTGTTTTTCATGATGATCAACATGGCACTGCAATCGTTACCGCTGCGGGTATGTTAAATGCACTCGAAGTACAAGAAAAATCAATCGAAGATGCTACTATTGTATGCTTAGGTGCTGGTGCTGCGGCCGTTGCATGTATGGAGCTATTAATAAAGTGTGGCGCACTGCGTGAACACATTTACATGCTGGACCGCAAAGGAGTTATCCATACTCGCCGTGAAGATCTAAATGAGTATAAAAAATTATTTGCTAATAATACTGATAAACGCACATTACAAGATGTAATTGCAGATGCAGATGTATTCGTTGGTGTATCAGGTCCTAATTTATTAGGAGCTGAAGATTTAAAGCTTATGGCAGATAAGCCGGTTGTGTTTGCGTGCTCAAACCCTGATCCTGAAATTGATCCTGCACTTGCACACAGCGCACGCAATGATTTAATTATGGCGACAGGGCGTTCTGATTATCCAAATCAGGTTAATAATGTTTTGTGTTTCCCGTTTATTTTTCGTGGTGCGCTTGATGTACGCGCAAGTGCTATTAACGATGAAATGAAAATAGCAGCAGTAGAAGCTATTCGCAGCATTGCAAAAGAGCCTGTACCTGTTGAAGTGCTAAAAGCCGCTGGTGTAGATAAGCTAGAATTTGGTGCGCAGTATATTATTCCAAAACCAATGGACCCACGTTTATTACCACGCATAGCAAGAGCGGTTGCTCTTGCTGCTGTTGAATCTGGTGTGGCGCAAATTGAGTTACCAGAAAACTATATGCAGTAAACCTATACAGTAGCGTTACATAGTAAAATTTAGTCATAAAAAAACCTCAGTAATTACTGAGGTTTTTTTGTTTTACTTTATCTATTTATTCGTCATCTAAAACAGGGACTTCTAACCCCATTTCTTGCATTATTTTTTTCACTTCTTCTGGTACTTTTTCTGCGTTATCTTTACGTAGGTCGTCGTCATTAGGTAACGGTTGACCTGTAAATGCATGTAAAAACGCTTCACATAATAACTCACTGTTTGTTGCATGACGCAGGTTATTAATTTGACGGCGAGTACGTTCGTCAGTTAATACCTTTAATACATTTAGTGGGATCGAAACGGTAATTTTCTTAACTTGTTCTGATTTTTTACCGTGTTCTGCGTATGGGTGAATATACTCACCATTCCATTTAGCCATAAGATGTATCGTTGCCTCAGATTATTAATTGCTCACACGGCATAAAAAGCGTGTGAATATGCGTGAAATTCTATCGATTTAAAAAAGATAGTCAAATACTTGTTGTTTAGCCATCTAGAGGTTTAAATGTTTTGACTTCTTAAATTGAATAAATTACTCTTTTAGACGTCTAAACATCCAAATTAATTAGGTGACGAATATGAGCGAAAAAAACAAAGCAACCATTGCAGTTCGTAGCGGTGTAGAAGCCGATAAACATCATGGAGCAGTGGTAGCACCAATTTATTTATCGACTACTTATTCGTTTGCCGACTTCGATACTAAGCGTGCATATGACTACGGTCGCAGTGGTAATCCTAATCGCGATATTTTAGCTGAGACGCTTGCAGAGCTCGAAGGTGGAGTGCGCGGCATAATTACAGCCACAGGTATGGCGGCTGTGCATTTAGCAACTCAGCTGCTTAATCACGATGATACATTAGTGATCCCACACGACTGCTACGGTGGAAGCTACCGTTTATTTACTTCGTTACAAAAACGTGGCTTGCTAAAGCTTGAAGTTTTAGATTTAACAAAGCCAGAAAGTCTTCAAAAAATATTAGCAATTAAACCAAAACTAATTTGGATCGAAACACCAAGTAATCCAGTGCTACGTTTAACTGACATAAAAGCAGTAACCGATATTGCAAAGCAATGCGGGGCATTAGNCTGCCGATAACACGTTCTTGTCGCCAGCCCTGCAAAACCCAATTAAGTTTGGTGTAGATATTGTGGTGCATTCAACCACTAAATATATTAATGGACATTCCGATGTTGTGGGCGGCGCTGTTATTACTGCAACACAAGAGCTTGGTGATGAGCTTGCTTGGTGGGCTAATAATATAGGTATTACAGGTGCTCCATTTGATAGTTATTTAACACTGCGTGGTTTACGTACTTTGAACGTGCGCCTAAGGCAGCACCAAGAAAATGCATTAGCAATCGCTAAATATCTTGAAAACTCTGAATTTGTTAGCCAAGTTTATTATCCTGGCCTTGAGTCGCATCCTCAACATGCACTCGCTAAAGCACAACAACTTGGCTTTGGTGGCATGGTTAGTTTTGATATTAAAGGCGACATAAACGATGCCGCAGCATTTTTAACAAGCTTACATGATTTTAGTTTGGCTGAATCACTTGGCGGGGTAGAGAGCTTAATTTGTCACCCTGCGACAATGACTCATGCAGCAATGGAGGAAAAAGCACGTTTAGAGGCGGGTGTTGGTGATACGTTGATTCGAATTTCGGTTGGTATTGAAGATATACAAGATTTACTCGCTGATCTGGAGCGTGTATTTAGCCTTGTTAAACCAGGTCAACAGCTTAATGCCAATCGACTAGGTAAAGGTGCTGGGTAGTCTAACGGTAACGTTAAGCAAAGTGCTGCTCATCCTGCACTTTGGTAATTAGCACCTATAAAATGGATTGGTAGAATATGGTTAATTGCGTACATAAATTTGGTGGGTCGAGTTTGAGTTCGACCGAGCGCTATCAAAGCGTTGCAAAGATTATTTTAGCTCATACTCAATCTGGTGATTGTGTGGTGGTATCTGCATCAGGTAAAACAACTGATACTCTAGTAACGCTATGGCAAAGTTATCAGCAACAAGATATGCAAGTTGTGGCTGATATATTATTACAGCTAAGTAATCACCAAAGTGATTTGATTGAGCAATTGTTACAAGCGGATCTTAAACGCAGTGCACTTAAAACATTAAATGAAGAATTAAGTTTAATTACGGAATTAGCTAAAAATAAGCAATTGCAAGAAGCTGTGTTACTCGCTCATGGTGAATTATGGTCGGCGCGTTTATTAGCAACTTATTTACAGCAACTAAATATTGATGCCTGCGCGCAAGATGCTAGAGAGTTATTTTCTTTAAATAATGGGCAACTATTACATACACAAAATGTTAAGCAATGCAGCGACTTAATCGATCATAGTAAAATTAACGTAGTAACAGGATTTATTGCTAAAAATACTAATGGCGATACTGTAACGTTGGGCCGTAATGGCAGCGATTATAGCGCGACCTTATTAGCAAATTACTGCAATGCAAAGCAAGTATGCATTTGGACTGACACTCAAGGCGTGTTTAGCGCCGATCCTCGTAAAGTTAGTAAAGCGATTAAATACGCTAAAATATGCCGAGGGCAGGCTAATTTATTAGCCAGATTGGGTAACCCTGTACTTCACGCAAAAACGTTATCTCCACTTAAAAATACAGATATAAAACTGGCTGTTCGCAGTAGTTTTGACGTGCAAGCAGGTCAAACAGATATTGTAAAAGAGGGTAGCGTTAAACAAAAACGCTTTATAACAACGTTACATAATGTGGACTTATTAACGATTGATGAGCTTAGTGAAGGAGAGGTTGCAGATATCAGCCAGCTTATTCAGCATAGCCTTCATCATTTTAATCAAAGTGGGGAAACTTATTTAATCGTACCTGCTGCTGCAACAAATCAGATTGTAAGTTATTTTTCAGGCAGAGCTAATATTAGTGAGTCGAATTTAAATGGTTGTGCGGTCATTGCATCAGAGCAAGATATTAATGCGTTGAACTTACAAGCTCTCGATGTATTAAATCAACAAAGCATTAAGCCTAGGTTTGTTCATAAAGGGTGCGGCTATGCACTGTTGTTGACTGATCAACTTATTGATAGTGATGTACTGAGTATATTACACGACCAACTGATAAATAAAGGTCAAGAAATAGCATTAATAGTGGCAGGGCTTGGCAATGTAGGTAAGGTTTTTATTGATCAGTTGTCTTCGCAAATTAAACGTTTGCCAAATGATTATAGTATTAAACTGGTAGGTTTAGTTCGCTCAACACAAATGCTATTTAATGCCAGTGGTATTAATACCCAGCAGTGGGATACGCAATGGCAGCATGAAGCATGCAAATATAATAAGTCTGATTTATTACATGTGATTAGTGAGCTTGATTATGAGCATAAAGTTGTTATAGATATAACTGCTAGTGAACAATTTAGTTTGTTATACACAGACTTTGTTGAGCGTGATTGTCATTTAATTAGTGCTAATAAATATGCCGGTACAGCACCTACTACATGGTATGAGTTGTTACGTAGTCGTATAACAGATAAAAATTTGCATTGGCGTTACAACACAAGTGTAGGTGCTGGTTTACCTATTAATTTTGCGTTAGCAGATTTACAAAATAGTGGCGATAAAATAACGCGAATAGAAGGTGTTTTTTCGGGTACTTTGTCGTGGCTATGCAGTAAATATGATGGATCAAAAGCATTTTCTGATTTGGTAATTGAAGCGCAAAACATGGGATTTACAGAACCCGATCCGCGAGAAGACCTGTCAGGTCGAGACATGCAACGTAAGTTACTTATCTTAGCGCGAGAGCTAGGTATTAAGTTAGACCTTAATGATATAGAGCTATCTGCACTTATGCCTGACAAATTGGCTAAAGGTAGCTGGAAGGATTTTATTGATCAAAAAGATGAGTTAGATTCTTTTATACAAGTACACGCGAGTAAAGCACAATCACAGCATTCAGTGCTTCGTTACACTGGCTTACTAGAAATAGAGCAAGGAAAAGTAACTGCAAAAGTGGGAATAGCTTACGTGGCTGAAGGTCATGCTTTAGCTAACTTAACGCCAGGGGATAATATTTTTGTGATTAATAGTAAATGGTACCGCGATAACGCACTCGTTATTCAAGGACCAGGCGCAGGAAAAGAAGTAACTGCAGCGGGTATTCATTCGGACTTATATTGGNCAGCCTAAATTGGCTGCCGCTTTTGTTTAAAAAACTATTTAGAATAGCTCTTCTTCTGTTTTTGTATTTTCCTCAAAAATATCAGTAGGCTGCGACATAACGTATTTAGTCGGTGCAGTGCCTTTTTCAAAGTATTCAAAACGGCTAGTGTAGTCGTTTTTATGGCTTAGCAGACCTGTTGCTAAATCAATCCTGATAGATACAAGTCCTTCTGGCGGTTCTATAGGTGCCTCTGGTGTGCCTTCAAGTGCAGCTTTCATGAATTCAACCCAAGCCGGTTGAGCTGTTTTAGCACCTGATTCAGCACCTGATATTTGATTCCCACTGAGATTGCTGTTGTAAGCTGTTCGACCTAGAGAGTTACCTGGATTATCGAACCCAACCCAAACCGAGGTAAGTACATTATTATTAAAGCCACTGAACCAAGTATCAACAGAGTCATTGGTTGTTCCTGTTTTACCTGAAAGATCACGGCGTTCTAGAGCCTGAGCTCGCCAACCTGTACCACTCCAACCTGTGTTATGCGCCCAACTACCACCACCCCAAACTGCACTGTTCATTGCATCTGCAATTAAAAATGCATTTTGTTTAGAGATTACTCTAGGTGCACATTTGATTGGTTGAGTAACTTCATTACTTCCACTGCTTTGTGTTGTTAGGTTGCTAGCACTTACTGCAGATTCATTCATGTCTTCATCGCATGCAATAGCAGGATTAGTTTTAAATAATACATTGCCGTAAGCATCTTGAATTTCAGAAATAAAGTAAGGTTCTATTAAATGCCCACCATTTGCAAAAGCGCTCATACCACGCGCAAGCTCAAGTGGTGTAATAGATGCACTACCCAAAGCAAGTGATTCGCTGCGATTAATATCTGAATTTTTAAAGCCAAATTTTAGTAAATGATCTGCAGTACGTTGAAGCCCTACACCACGAAGTAAACGAATTGAAATAACGTTTTTAGACTGTGCAAGAGCACGGCGAATACGTATTGGACCATTATAAATAGCAGGACTGTTTTCTGGACGCCATGCTACGCCTTGGCCTTTATCCCATAAGTTTATAGGCGCATCGTTTAATATAGACGCAAGGGTATAGCCCTTTTCAAGCGCTGCTGAATAAATAAAAGGTTTAATGTTTGAGCCTACCTGGCGTTTAGCTTGAACTGCACGGTTGTACTGGCTTTGTTCAAAGCTATAACCGCCAACTATTGCTTTTATGCGCCCATCTTGCGGAGCAAGCGATACAATAGCACTAGAGGCTTCTGGTATTTGGCTAAGTAAATAACTATCGTCGCTATTTTTGCGAAGCCATATTTGCACACCCGGTGTTAATATATCTGATGCAGTTTTAGGAGCAAAACTTTGGCGATAACGAGTAATGTATTTGCGAGCCCATTTTAAATTATCCCAAGTAAGGGTCGTAACCTCACCATCTTTAAGAATCACATCAGCAGTTTTTTCATTAACAGCTAATACAACAGCCGCCTTTAATGGACCAATTTCTTTTGTGCTTTTTAATTCACTCAGTATTTGTAATTTATTTAAAGCGGGTTGTGTTTCGGATTCCCATAAAACTTTAACCGGTCCTCTGTAGCCGTGTCGCATATCATAGTTATGTAGGTTATTAACGAGAGCAGTTTGTGCCGCTTGTTGTACTCGAGATTCAACAGAGGTAAATATTTTATAACCTGAGTTATATGCTTTATCGGCGCCATAACGAGCGACCATTTCAGCACGTACCATTTCAGAAATGTAAGGGGCGTACAAATCAATTTCAGCGCCATGGAAATAAGCCGTAATAGGTTGGCTTTTCGCATCATCATATTGTGATTGCGTAATATAGTTTTCAGTTAGCATTCGACCAAGAACAACATTTCGACGAGACTTTGCGCGTGTAGGGTTACGAATAGGATTGAGAGCAGAAGGTGCTTTTGGTAAGCCTGCAATCATCGCCATTTGGGCAAGTGTTAAGTCTTTTAATTCTTTTCCGTAATATACTTGCGCTGCTGCACCAATACCAAAAGCACGATTACCCAGTTCTATTTTATTTAGATAAAGCTCAAGAATTTCGTCTTTAGTTAATAATTTTTCAATATGTAGAGCTATAAATATTTCTTTTACTTTACGAATATATGCTTTTTCTCGGGTTAAGAAAAAGTTACGCGCTAGCTGCATAGTAATAGTACTTGCACCTTGTTTTTTTTCACCTGTAGAAATAAGTACTAGTGCGGAGCGTATTATTCCTATTGGATCTATACCAATATGATCGTAAAATCGGTTATCTTCAGTCGCTAAAAAAGCATTGATTAAAGGTTTTGGTATTTCATCTATAGTGACTGGAATGCGCCGCTTTTCACCAAATTGATTGATCAAAAGACCATCTTTAGTGAATACTTGCATGGGAGTTTGTAATTGTACGTCTTTTAAAACTTGCACACTGGGGATATCAGGTTTAACGTAATAATAAAGGCTGATTAAAGTAATTAGCCCTAAAATCGTGCAAATGATAAAGAATTGTAAAGTTCGTTTTAATAAAATCACTTATATTTCCCTAAATAGGCTCCCAATTATGTATGGAGACTGCTAGTATATATTGATTAAAAAATGAATAATATTTTTTAAGATAACAATTATAACTTGTTTATTATTAAAACAAAGGTCAAGTTGCAAACATGCTAAGTCAACTATTTCAAAAGCCGTCAAAGATGATGGTAGGAATTGATATTGGATCGCACTCTATCAAAGCGGTGCTTTTAAGTGAAATTGAAAACGGATTTCGACTAGAAGCGCTTGCAATTGAACCCATGCCTAAAGGCGCAATGAGCGAGCGAGCAATTCAAGATATTGAAGCGATTGGTAATATAATAACTAAATTAAAAAGAAAACTGCCTAAATCGCTAAAATCTGCGGCTGTTGCAGTTTCGGGTCAAACCGTTATTACGAAAGTCATTTTCATGGATGTATCATTAACTGATGCTGAACTCGAATCACAAATCGAGATTGAAGCCGATAGCTTAATTCCATACCCACTTGATGAAGTGAGCCTCGACTTTGAAAGGCTTTCAACAAACGAAGCTGATCCAAGCAAAATGAATGTATTACTTTCAGCTGCGCGAACAGAAAGTATTGAAGCGCGTGTTGGTGCTTTAGAGGTTGCTGATTTGGAAGCAAAAGTTGTTGATGTAGAAAGCTATGCTCTTAGTCGCTCTATGGATATTTATTATCAGCAATTACCCACTGATGCATTTAATAAATGTGTTGCTGTGGTTGATATTGGCGCAGTGTTAATGCTTGTTAGCGTTGTGCAAGGTGGTGAAACTATATACACCCGAGACCAAGTTTTTGGTGGTGATCAATACACAAACAGTATTGTTGCATATTACAA
The DNA here is from genome assembly GCF_000498095.1 of Pseudoalteromonas sp. TB64. Taxonomy (GTDB): domain Bacteria; phylum Pseudomonadota; class Gammaproteobacteria; order Enterobacterales; family Alteromonadaceae; genus Pseudoalteromonas. The sequence goes on along the minus strand of NZ_AUTQ01000186.1, from coordinate 17,244 downwards.
TAAAGGGTTTGATGAAGCTGAAATAGGTAAAACATCTGGTGACTTACCTCCTAATTATACCTTTGAGGTGCTAGCTCCTTTTCAAACATCATTGCTTCAACAAGTGCGCAGAGCAGTTCAAATGTTTTTAACAACTAGCGGCAAAGATCAAATTGATTATATTGTTTTAACTGGCGGAACTGCCATGATTAATGGCTTAGATCGTTTGTTAATAGAAGAACTTGGTATCCATTCTGTTGTAGCTGAACCGTTTGTTAATATGGAGGTTGCGCCAAAAGTTGACCGTAATGTGATGAAACGACACAGAACGCAGTTTGCTATAGCCACAGGATTGGCCTTGAGGAGTTTTTCATCATGCCATATATAAATCTACTACCTTGGCGTGAACTGAAACGCGAAGAGTCTAAAAAGAAATTCTTTACTATATTAATTGCAATTGTGATTTTGTGCTTTGCAAGTATGTACTTACTAAGTGCGGTATATGCAGGATACAAAGACGGGCAAAATATCAAAAATAATTATCTAAGTGCAGAAATTGGTACGTTAGATAACAAAATAAGAGAAATAAGAGAGCTGGATAAAAGAAAAGAAAATTTACAGCAACGTATGCGCTTAATTGAAGAATTACAAAGCAGTCGTAACTTAGGTACTCAAATTATGGATGAAGTGGCAAAAATAGTGCCAGGAGGCGTTTATTTAACTAAGCTTGAGCGTAGAGGTAATCAAATTCATGTATTAGGACGCAGCGAGTCTAATAACCGTTTATCAACGATGCTTCGTCAAGTACAAGGTTCATATTTATTAGAACGTCCTATAATGCAAGGTATTGTTGCAGGCGACGAGTCTTCGCGTTTACTCAGTGATTTTAATATGGAATTTTATGTAAAACCATTTAATAAAATTGGTGAGGTTTCAGATGAGCCTTAATCTAAAAGCGTTTAGCGAAGTTGATTGGAATGAGATCGAGCTTGATAATATAGGTGAGTGGCCTATCGTCGTAAAAGTTATATTTTGCTCTTTTATTGCTGCTTTAATATTGTATTTTAGTTATAGCTTTTTGGTTTCGGATGAAATAGATAGTTATCATAATGCCGTAGCAAAAGAAGTTGAGTTACGTACTACGTATCGAACAAAGTATGCCGTGGCAAGTAAACTTGAAATATATCGTGAACAAATGGTTGAGATGGAAGATAAGTTTTCTCAACTATTAAAGCGCTTACCTACGTCTGATGAAACTCCTGGTTTATTAGATGACTTATCGTATGTTGGTACTACAAGCGGATTAACATTCTTAAAAATTGGCTGGCTTCCAGAAGTAGAAAAAGAATTTTATACTGAGCTACCAATTAAAATTGAAGTAGTCGGGACTTATCATAATTTTGGTGAATTTGTAGGGAAAGTAGCCCAACTTCCTCGTATTGTTAGCTTGCATGATTTTTCTATTTTATCATCGGGCGATAAACAACTAACATTTAGCGTAGTAGCAAAAACATACCGTTATGAAGAAGGGGTGAAAAAATGAGACTCCTTCCTTTAATACCTCTATTAGCATTAGTACTGAGTGGTTGTAACGACGACACCTCAGAGCAAAAAGAGTTTATTGATCAAGTAAAAGCGAGTACAACACCTAAAGTTGATGCGATACCTGATCTTATAAAATTTGAGTATTTTGAATATAGTGCAAAACAGTTGCGTAGTCCGTTTGTGGCACCGCAACCAGAAATAATTCAAAATAAACTTACGCAAGTTAAAAATTGTTTGCATCCAGATCCTGAGCGTAGGCGTGAGCCTTTAGAAAAATACCCGTTAGATAACTTAGCAATGAAAGGCACTATGGGATCTAATGGACAAGCTTGGGCACTTATTACTGCCGCTGATGAAACTTTACATCGTGTGACTGTTGGAAACTACTTAGGCAGTTATGATGGAAAAGTAAGATTAGTAAATAGTGATTACATTGAATTAGTCGAATTAATCCCTGATGGGTCTGGTTGTTGGAAAGAACGCCTGACTAAATTAGAAATGCTAGAGGCGGCAACAGATGGCGCAAATTAATAATAAAAAAGGTAAAAACAACATGTATAAGGATGTACTTTGGCTTAATCGCATTTCGCGAGTTCTATTTGCCATGTTAACTCTCGTCGTAGCAAATTCAGTTATTGCTGCGCCATTACTTTACGATGTTCGTTACAACCCATTGCTTAAGGGCGAAACAGAATTACAGTTAGTCTTCGATGAAGAATTAACCCAAGAGCCAACAATACAAGTATTTAATAGCCCAGCTCGAATTGAGATGCTATTTAGTACAGCGCAATTAGAACAAGGCTTAGAAAGTGTTCCTGTAAATCAAGCCGGAATTACTAATGTTACTAATGTCATTACTGATAATGGCTTAAAAGTAACAGTGAACCTTGATAGATTAAAAATTTATGAAACCGAAGTCCAAAACAACTTAGTTTCTTTGCGTGTTTCTGATAACCCATTAACTGAGCAGTCGGTGGGTAATGAAAGTAGCGACTCAACAGAGGTTGCTGGTAATTATATTAACCGTATTCAATCTATTGATTTTCGCCGTGGAGAGAAAGGGGAAGCTAAGGTCCTTGTATTTTTACAAGACACTCAGGCTGCTATTGAAGTTCATGAAAGTGGCGGCAAAATTATTGCTGATTTTTACCACACAGATATTTTAGATGATTTACTTTATGAATTAGATGTTTTGGATTTTGGTACGGTTGTAAGCAACATCGAAACGTTTAAAGAAGATGGGTTTAGCCGAATAGTGATAGAGCCAAATTCAGCGTTTACTTTTACTTATCAGCAAATAGATAGCATACTTACTCTTACAGTAGAAAAAGACGAAACACAAAATGCCTACTTAGATGGCGGTAAAGAATATCAAGGTCGTCCAATGACCTTAAATTTCCAAGATATTTCTATTCGTGCTGTGTTACAAATTATTGCAGGTTATAACGACTTTAATTTAGTTACCAGTGATTCTGTGACTGGTAATATTACACTTCGCTTAGATGGCGTACCATGGGATCAGGCTCTAGATGTTGTATTGAGAATTAAAGGTCTTGATAAGCGTATGGATGGTTCTATTTTAATGGTCGCTCCGTCAGAAGAGCTTGCAGCACGTGAAGCTAAAGATTTAAAAGCAAAACAAGATGTTGAAGACTTAGAGCCGCTTTATAGTGAATATATTCGTTTAAATTATGCCAAAGCTGAAGATTTCGCTGATTTATTAAAAACAGATATAAACAGTATTATCAGCCCACGCGGTAGTGTTTCAGTTGATAAGCGTACAAATACATTATTGCTTAAAGATACGGCTAAAAGTATTGAGAGCATTCGTAAAATGATTGAAGTACTTGATATCGCCGTAAAGCAGGTTGTTATTGAGGCGCGTATGGTAACCGTACGCGACAACGTAACAGAAGATATTGGCGTACGTTGGGGCTTTAGCGACCAACAAGGCAGTGACGGTATATCTGGTTCGCTAGAAGGTGCTGAAACCATTTCTAACGGTACTATTCCAAGTATATCAGATAGATTAAATGTGAACTTACCAGCCTCTAGTGGTTCCGCTGCTAGTATAGGAATGCATATTGCTAAACTTGCTAATGGTACTTTAATTGATTTAGAACTAAGCGCGCTGGAAGAAGAAAATAAAGGCGAAATTATTGCTAGTCCTCGTATTACGACGGGTAATCAACAAAAAGCGCGTATAGAGCAAGGTACCGAAATTCCTTATGTAGAATCTGCGTCAAGCGGTGCAACAACAGTTAGCTTTAAAAAAGCAGTACTGAGCCTGCAGGTAACGCCTCACATTACTCCAGACAATAAAGTAATATTAGATCTTATTATTACTCAAGATACTCGAGGTGATACAGTTGCAACCGGTACAGGTGATGCCGTGTCGATTGATACACAACAAATTGAAACCCAAGTGTTGGTTGATAACGGTCAAACAGTAGTGCTTGGGGGAATATTTCAGCAACAAATAATTAATGCTACGAGTAAAGTACCAATTTTAGGTGATATTCCTTACCTTGGAAGATTATTTAAAACGACAAGTGAGTTTAACGAAAAACGTGAATTACTAATTTTCGTGACACCAAAAATACAAATCGATTAAAATACAGTACTATTTTGTTAACTAATGGGCGATTATTTATATTAATTGCTCGTTATATAGCTTTTTATGCTAATTGACTTGAAATACCCCCTCAATTACTGAGATAATCCCCTCCTTAATTTTGGGGCCAGGTCGTTAGGCGGGGTTTTATTTCTAATTTTAGAGTTCGTTTGTACTAAAAGATATGGCTGAGAAACGTAATATATTTCTAATTGGCCCCATGGGGGCTGGAAAAAGCACAATTGGTCGTCACATTGCCGATCAATTACACCTTGAATTTGTTGATTCTGATCAAGAAATCGAACGCCGTACCGGTGCAGATATTGCCTGGGTGTTTGATCTTGAAGGTGAAGAAGGCTTTAGACTTCGTGAAGAATCTGTTATTGGCGACTTAACCGAAATGCAAGGTATTGTACTTGCAACCGGTGGTGGTTCAGTAATGAGTAAAGAAGTTCGAAACAAGCTTTCGGCTCGTGGTATCGTTGTATACCTAGAGACACCTATTGAAAAACAAGTTGCACGCACACAACGCGACAAGCGTCGCCCATTACTGCAAACTGAAGAAGCACCTCGTGATGTATTAGAGCGCTTAGCAGAAGAACGCGAACCGTTATATAAAGAAGTGGCTGATTTTGTTGTACGCACTGATGAGCAAAGCGCTAAAGTTGTTGCTAACCAAATCATCGAGAAACTAGATTTTTAAAAACCAATAATAAAAGGAACAACTGAGCATGCTTGAATTAACTGTTAATTTGGACGAGCGAAGTTATCCTATTTATATTGGTCAATCTGCACTTCAAGATAATGGCCGCCTAGTTCACCACGTTGGTGATTGTCGGCCTATCATCATTACTAATGACACAATAGCGCCTTTATATTTGCAAGGCTTACTTGATTCATTAGACGAATTAAATCCACTCTCTTTTATTATTCCTGATGGTGAGCAATACAAGTCACTAGAATGGTTTGAAAAAATATCTGCATTTTTACTTCAAAATAATTGCGGTCGCGATACGTGCTTAATTGCATTAGGCGGTGGAGTAGTGGGTGATTTAACCGGTTTTGTTGCAGCGTGTTATCAACGCGGTGTGCCGTTTATTCAAATTCCAACTACATTACTATCTCAAGTTGATTCCTCTGTTGGTGGTAAAACAGCTGTAAATCATCCATTAGGTAAAAATATGATTGGGGCTTTTTATCAGCCACAAGCCGTTTTTATCGATACACAATCACTCCACACTTTACCAGCAAGAGAGTTTGCTGCGGGCATGGCTGAGGTTATTAAGTATGGGCTGATTTATGATACTGAGTTATTTGCTTATTTAGAGAAAAATGTAGAAAGCTTACAGCAATTAAATGAAGTGTGTTTACAGCACATTATTTTTAGATGTTGTGAAATTAAAGCATTGATTGTTGCTCAAGATGAGAAAGAACATGGTATTAGAGCGCTTTTAAATTTAGGCCATACATTTGCGCATGCGATTGAAGCACAAATGGGATATGGTGTTTGGCTACATGGTGAAGCTGTAGCTACAGGAATGGTGCTTGCTGCGCAACTTGCTCATACACGTCAGGGCTTAACAGTTGACGAAGTAGCACGTATTGTTGATGTTATTGCACAGTATAACCTGCCAACCACAATACCAGCAGAAATGACGAGTGAGCAGTTTTTAACGCACATGCGTAAAGACAAAAAGAATAAAAAAGGTACAATCCGTTTTATTCTACCTACCCAATTTGGACAATGTGCATTAGTCGATAATGTATCTGATGACCAAGTAAGAGCCTTAATCGAGCAATAAATGCAGCTACAAATTTTACCAAGCCGTGCGGCTTTGGTGGATAGAATTGCACTGCAATTCGAGTATGGGCAAAACTTCATTGTTTTATTAGGTACTTCTGGGCTCGGCAAAAGTTATATGCTCGAAACCTTTATTACCGATAAGTACAACGACTTTAATAAAGCGTTTGTACAAATAACCGCAAAAATGACAGATGCTCAGTTAATGAGTGACTTGTTAGAGCAAAGCTTTAATGCCCCTCTGGTTGATCATAGTTTAAGTTTATCTGAAAATTTTTATCAATTATCTCAGCAACAATCATGCGGATCTTGTCTGTGGGTGCTTGATGGTGGTCGACATTTATCAGATGAGTTTTTGATTGAGCTAGAATTACTGGCAAAAAGTAGCCCAAGCACTTTGTATATTATGCTCGCTTCACCATCAAAATTGCCTTTAAATAATGCCGTAGAAATTTACTTAGAGCCACTTACCCTTAGTGAAAGTAAACAATTGTTGGGCTGGTATTTTACAGATTTACCTTATGATGAAGACCCTGTATTTCAGGCTTTTTTAACTGAGGCACGCGGTAATCCAAGTTTACTATTAGCCTGGCAGGCTAATGAGCATGTTGTGGATGTAGTTATAAAAGATAAAGTGTCATGGCGTTTACACTTAATTGTTTTAATGTTTATTATTATGTTTTTGATTATAGGTTTTCTATATAAATCAGATATGACGCAATGGTGGCAGCAATACTATGAGCAAGAAGATATTGAAGTCAGTACAACGGTTATATCCGCTAAACAAATTAATGAACAACGACTAGAAAAAGATGAGCTTAAAAGTACGGTTGTAGAACCTGCTGAGCCTAATATAGTAAAGAGTGAAGGTGCCATTGATACTAAACGTCACCACAATGATGTGCCAGCAATAATGCAAAGTTTAGATCCCAGCGTACACGCTCAGCAGTTAGACATTAGCAAAGAAGAAGTAGAGCCTGCTGCTACAATCGATCTTGAAATAAACAAAGAGGTTGTGAATGTATCTACTCAACCTAAAAATAATCCCCTGAGTGCTTGGTATCAACAACAACCAGAGGCTAATACAGTAATTCAATTATTGGCTGTTACTCAACAGCAAGTTAGTGACGAATTTATTGCTCAACATAAATTACAAAAAATTGCTCATACTTATCAAACAAAAAGAAATAACCAAGTTTGGTGGGTAATAACATTAGGAAGTTTTACTAATTTAAGTGATGCTAAACGGGCTATGAAAAACTTGCCGGCTGGTATTTTAAAGAATAAGCCTTTCTATAAAAAAATTAGTAAAATAAAACAAGAAATAACACTACTTGATCAGTAAATTAAACTGCTTTAGTGTAAAATCGCGCAACACCGAATTGAAGTAAAGAGCCCAATGCAGCAAAAGAGTAGAGCCTTCCTTAAATGGGCTGGCGGAAAATACAGTCTAGTTGATGATATTAACGCGCGATTAAACCAAGCAAGTAAGCATGCTGATACTTTGGTTGAACCTTTTGTTGGTGCTGGCTCTGTTTTTTTAAATAGTAATTTTAAACATTATATTCTTAATGATATTAATGCTGATTTAATTAATTTATATAAAGAGCTCAGAGATTCACCCGATGAGTTTATTAGCGACGCTAAAAAATTATTTGTAGATTTAAATAACCACCCTGACGCTTATTATGAATACCGTGTGCAGTTTAATCAAAGCCGCGATATATACGAACGCTCTATGTTATTTTTATATATGAATAGGTATGGCTACAACGGTCTGTGTAGATATAATTTAAAAGGTATTTTTAACGTACCTTTTGGAAAATATAAAAAACCTTATTTCCCTGAAAAAGAAATGTACTTTTTTGCTAAAAAAGCCCAGCAAGCTACATTTACATGTCTAGACTACGATGACGTGTTTAAATTAGTACCTGAGAATGCAGTTATATATTGCGACCCACCTTACGTGCCGTTAAGTAAAACAGCGTCGTTTACCTCTTATGCAAAAGGGGGCTTTAATTTAGATGACCAAGCTAATTTAGCTAATCTAGCTGAAAAGGCTGCGTTTGAAAATAATACACCAGTGCTTATATCTAATCACGATACAGTATGGACTCGAAAAATTTATAGCCAAGCTTCGCTTGACCAAATTCAAGTAAAGCGCACTATTAGTCCTAAAGGCGGGTCTCGTAACAAAGTTGATGAGTTAATGGCAATGTATTTACCACTAAAGAATCAATTGTGTAAACCTAAAATACAAAAGTTATAATTAAGTATAATCGCAATTATAATAATTGAAGATGGAAAGTGCAGTTTTAAGTCTAAACTGCGTTTGTATCTGATTAAATATAAAATATTGCTAGCGCAATTTTAATGTGCTAAACATTATAAAATTATTTAAAATAATGGTTTTAAAGATGGGGTCTTTTTTGAGTCTTCAGAGCTAGTAAGTAATTCTAATAGATCAAGATAGTGAAATTGTGCACTACGGCTATCACCTGTTATCCACGAAAACCAAGATGAATCATCTTCAATTTTTATACATGCATGAGCAGTATTTTGAACACTGCTAGCTTGCTCTTGGTTATGGCAATTATTTACAGAGCTTAATTCTTGCTTTGTAGTTGGAGCAAAGCTAAATGCTCCAATAAATAATAATGCCGACGCAATTAATATCCCAGTTTTAAATGCACGCATAAATAAATCCAATAATTTGTTACTTTTTTAAGCATAACAAATATCGGTTAAATAACAAACTTAAATTTAGCTGAATATACTGAATAATTATAAAAAATAATGACTTAACTATTAAATAATTAACTTTAAAACTAATAATATTTCGCTCTGGTGACTTGGGTAACATCACTAATTAAGTTACATTAACGAATATATTACTGATTGATGGATTAACTATGTTTACCCCAGAACAAAAATATTTGATTGCCCCTTCAATTTTATCTGCTGACTTTGCAAAACTAGGTGAAGACGTCGATAAAGTCTTAGCAGCTGGTGCTGACGTGGTTCACTTTGATGTAATGGATAATCACTATGTACCTAACCTTACAATTGGTCCTATGGTGTGTAAAGCACTAAGAGATTACGGCATTACAGCCCCTATCGACGTACACTTAATGGTTAAACCTGTAGATAGTCTTATTCCATTGTTTGCAGAGGCTGGNCCAGAAGCCAGTGAGCATGTAGATCGTACAATACAGTTAATTAAAGATCACGGCTGTAAAGCCGGCTTAGTGTTTAACCCAGCTACAAGCCTAAGTTATTTAGATCATGTTATTGATAAGCTAGATACCATTTTACTTATGTCGGTTAACCCAGGTTTTGGCGGGCAAAGCTTTATCCCTCATACGCTTGAAAAATTACGCCAAGCTAAGCAACGCATTATTGAATCGGGTCGAGATATTCGCTTAGAGGTTGATGGTGGTATTAAAGTCGATAACATTGCAGCCGCAGCACAAGCGGGTGCGGACATGTTTGTCGCAGGCTCAGCTATTTTTAACCAACCAGATTACAAGGTTGTGATTGATCAAATGCGTGAACAGCTTGGAAGTGTTAAGTAATGAAATACGATATAGCCTTATTTGATTTAGATGGTACTTTGGTTGATAGCGTTTACGACTTGTATATTGCTATTAACCTAACCTTGAGTGGCCTCGCTTTTCCTATTGTTAGCCAACGCTTGGTTGAAAGCTGGGTCGGTAATGGTGTTGAAGTCCTCGTTAAACGCGCTTTGAGTGGTGATATGCAAGTGAGTGAGCATCTAGATGAGTCACTTAGTAGTAAAGCAATATTACAGTTTTATAAGCACTATGAGCAGCAAGTAGGTGAATATAGTGTGTTATATCAGCATGTCGAAACCGGACTTGCAGCGCTTCGTGGCATGCCAAAAGCATTAATTACAAATAAAGCCCGTATATTTACAGAAAAGCTGCTTGATAAACTTGCTCTAACAAGTCATTTTGATGTGATTGTATGTGGTGACGACATGGCAAAAAAACCATCGCCAGATCCATTGTTATTTGCTTGTAAAAAACTAAAGGTTGAACCTAGTAAAGCGATAATGATAGGTGATTCTAAAAGCGATATACTTGCAGCTAAAGCCGCTAATATAGATGTAATCGCACTTAGTTACGGCTATAACCAAGGTGAAAACCTTGGAGATTATAATCCACAGTACCTATGTGATAACTTCTTAGATATAATACCTGTTCTAACGCAGCGTTAAATATTATTAATTAAGCTAAATAAAGGAAAATCATGAGTAAACCAGTAGTATTAAGTGGCATGCAGCCAACCGGTGGTATGACAATAGGCAACTATGTTGGCGCTATTAACCAGTGGGTTAAGCTACAGGAAGAATGTGATAGCTACTTTATGCTTGCAGATTTGCATGCGATTACGGTACGCCAAGACCCTGAATTACTTCGCGCTCGCGTACTGGATGGAGTTGCGTTATATACAGCATGTGGTATTAATCCGGAAAAATCGGCATTATTTGTACAATCTCAAGTGCCTGAGCATGCTCAACTTGGTTGGGTTTTAAACTGTTATGCGCAAATGGGTGAGCTTAATCGTATGACGCAGTTTAAAGATAAGTCAGCAACACACGCTAACAATATTAATGTGGGGCTATTTGCTTATCCAGCTTTGCAAGCGGCTGATATTTTATTATATCAAGCAGATAAAGTGCCAGTAGGGGATGATCAAAAACAACATCTTGAATTAACGCGCGATATTGCTACACGATTTAATAATGTATATGGCGACATTTTTACATTACCAGAGCCGTACATTCCTGAGTTTGGCGCTCGCGTAATGAGCCTGCAAGATCCACTTAAAAAAATGTCTAAGTCTGACGAAAACCCAAATGGTTTTATAATGATGCTAGACGAGCCTAAAAAGATTGAGAAAAAACTTAAAAAAGCAGTAACAGATTCAGACGAGCAAGCGCGCATCTATTTTGATCGCACAGAAAAGCCAGGCGTTTCAAACTTACTTACTTTACTAAGTGTTGCGACTAAACGCTCAATTGAAGACTTAGTGCCAGAGTATGAAGACAAAATGTACGGTCACTTGAAGAAAGACACTGCCGATGCAGTAGTGAGTATGTTAGAGCCAATTCAAGCACGTTTTAAAGAGATCAGAGAAGATCGAAACCTACTTAATAGCATAATGAAATCAGGTGCTGAAAAAGCAAGTGTACGTGCTGAGAAAACATTGAAATCGGTATACGATGTACTAGGTTTTATACCTCGTGGTTAAATAATAAAGATTGAATATTTATAAAATACCGCTATTTAGCGGTATTTTTTTGTCTAGTAAAAATTTCAATTGTTACGATGATAAAAAGTAAATTAGAGTACAAAAAGTGAGAAGTGATTATTTACAAAGAAATTAATTAGGTGCTTTGAATGCCGGTGACTCACAGGCTTTAACTATAAATTTATAGCCGTAAGGCATTGTATTATCAGGTGTGATTTCGACAATTTCGTAGTCGTTAATTTCGATTGATTTACTGTTTTTAGCTTTTTTACACCGCGAGAATCCATCGGCTTCATAGTTAAAAGCAAAAAAAGCAATAAGGCGTTTACTGCGTTCAAAGTACCCTTGAGTATTTAAAAACAAAGTCGTCGATTCAGTTGCTTTTGCTATTCCTTCAATTTGAGTGTCTAGTGATTTAATTTCAGGATCAACACTAGAATCTGGTTTTTCTAATTGTTCCTTTAAATCTATAAGTGCTTTTTCTTTATTTACTGAAGAATCATTATTCATTTCTTGCCCAAAGTAATAGCCACTTTGAATATCAGCCAAAAAAGTTTCTTCATCTCTACCATCTATTATTGTAAATAACGCACTTAAAACGACTAATGATAAGAAAAACCGGAGAGTTGCGGTTATTAATGGTGAATAGCTTTGACTAATAAACTTAACTCGTTCTGAGCCAAATGGTTTTAGTAGTAATAAAGCTATAATATAAAAAGGTAAAATTAACTGAAACAATAATAATGTACTTAGCGTGATACCTAAAGCCCACGGTGGTAAATAAAGCAGGGTGGCAAAGTTATGTGTGTAATTGAATTGTGTGGCAGATACGTGGGTTACATCGTTTACAATGCCGCTGGCATTTGCCAGTACAAAGTTAGCAATACTCGCATAAAAAATAAGTATTAATGCTTTACCAGCCAACGAGTGCCATAACTTATCAAATTTGGGCCAAAATTCGATGACTAATGCCGTAATAGTTATAAGTGCGCACAACCAGCCCGATTGAAAAACGAGCAAAACCATTAGCGCAATTAAATAGAGCTTTTGTGCGGTGTTAAGATTAAACCAAACCGTTTTAACACGTTCATGTAAACGTATTTTATGTGGTTGCCAGTTTTTTTGTTGTTGCTGTAGCTGCTTATTTGCACGCCATTTTACAATTTTAAAATACCTTAACACCGGCTTTCCTTATCCGAGGTGTGTAAACCTCTATTTTTGCAATAGAGGTTTTAAGTAATGCCCAGTATGTGAACGCTCACATTCACCAACTTCTTCTGGCGTGCCTGCAATGAGTATTTCACCACCACCAGCACCGCCTTCAGGTCCTAAATCGATAACCCAATCTGCTGTTTTAATCACATCAAGGTTATGCTCAATAACAACAATAGTATTACCGTGATCGCGAAGCCTGTGCAATACAACAAGTAGCTGTTCTATATCGGCAAAGTGTAAGCCAGTAGTTGGCTCGTCCAATATATAGAGTGTTTTACCTGTGTCACGCTTTGATAGTTCACGCGCTAGTTTTACACGCTGTGCTTCACCACCAGAGAGAGTAGTAGCGGCTTNCATACGACAAACCAACGTCCATAAGAGTTTTAAGCTTACGTGCAATAGCCGGTATTTTATCAAAATACTCATGAGCGTCTTCAACAGTCATTTCGAGGACTTGATGTATATTTTTGCCTTTGTATTGTACTTCGAGTGTTTCGCGGTTATAGCGTTTGCTCTTACAAACATCACACGGTACATACACGTCTGGTAAAAAGTGCATTTCAACTTTAATTAAGCCGTCACCTTGGCAAGCTTCACAGCGTCCGCCTTTAACGTTGAAGCTAAAGCGACCTACTTTGTAGCCACGTGAGCGCGCTTCTTGTGTACCTGCAAATAACTCACGAATGCCAGTAAATATTCCAGTATACGTTGCTGGATTTGAACGCGGAGTACGACCAATCGGGCTTTGATCAATATCGATTACTTTATCAAAATGGTCTAAACCGCTAATTGATTTATACGGTGCTGCTTCGGCTGTCGTTGCGCCATTTAACTCCGTATGAGCAAGTTTAAATAAGGTATCATTTATTAATGTTGATTTACCTGAGCCCGATACACCGGTAACACAAGTCATTAAGCCAAATGGAATTTTTAAATCTACGTTTTTAAGATTGTTACCCGTTGCACCAAACAGCTCTAGCCATTTGTCGTTAGTTGGATGGCGTACTTTTGGTATTTCTATTTTACGCACACCTGATAAAAACTGACCAGTAACAGACTCTTTGCTTGCTAAAATGTCGTCACGGGTGCCCTGGGCAATAATATAACCACCATGAACACCAGCACCAGGACCAATATCGATAATATGATCAGCGGCTCGAATTGCATCTTCATCGTGTTCTACCACAATTACAGTGTTACCCAAATCACGTAAATGGACCAGTGTTTGCAGTAAGCGGTCGTTGTCGCGTTGATGCAAGCCAATTGATGGTTCATCAAGTACATACATTACACCAACAAGACCGGCACCAATTTGACTCGCTAAACGAATACGCTGCGCTTCACCGCCAGATAGAGTGTCGGCACTACGTTCAAGTGATAAGTAGTTTAGGCCTACATTAATTAAAAATGATAAACGGTCGCGAATTTCTTTTAATATTTTTTCAGCTATTTGGCCTTTTTGTCCGGTTAGCGATAACCCTTCAAAAAACTCCATAGCCTCACCAATACTCATGCAGGTAATTGCAGGTAAGTTAGTTTTACCAATAAATACATTGCGAGATTCTTCGCGTAAACGCGANGGTTCATGTTATTTAACACGCCTTCAAACTCATGGTTACGAGTAATTAAATCACCACGGTCGTTACGGTAATTAAACGCAATTTTAGTGCTGCCAGAACCATCTAAAATAATTTTTTTAGATTCGTCATCTAGCTCTTGATAAGGTACATCTAAATCAAAATTATAATGTTCAGCAACCGCTTGTAGCATTTGATAATAATAAAAGCTGCGTTTATCCCACCCTTTAATAGCACCGCCAGCAAGGCTCAACTCAGGGTTTTGTACAACACGAGTGGGATCAAAATACTGACGTATACCTAATCCATCACAAGTTTGACACGCACCCGCTGGGTTATTAAACGAAAATAAGCGAGGCTCAAGCTCCGTCATTGCGTAACCACAGGTTGGACACGCAAAGTTTGCTGAAAATAAAACTTCTTCAGCACTGCTGTCGTCCATGTATGCTACTTTGGCAACTCCATTTGACATTTCAAGTGCAGTTTCAAACGATTCAGCCAAACGCTGTTGTAACCCATCTTTTACTTTAAAGCGGTCAACAACGACTTCTATTGTATGTTTTTTATGAAGTTCAAGCGTTGGTGGATCTGATAAATCACATACTTCACCATCAATACGAGCGCGTATATAACCTTGGCTAGATAACTGTTCTAATAACTTAACGTGTTCACCTTTACGCTCTTTTACTATTGGCGCAAGCAACATTAGCTTACTGCCTTCAGGCAGCGCTAAAACGGTATCAACCATTTGGCTAACTGTTTGTGCAGCAAGTGGTAAATTATGCGTAGGGCATCGAGGCTCACCCACACGGGCAAACATTAAACGTAAATAGTCGTATATTTCGGTAATAGTTCCCACAGTAGAGCGTGGGTTATGAGACGTTGATTTTTGCTCTATAGAAATAGCAGGAGAGAGGCCCTCGATATGGTCAACATCGGGTTTTTCCATCAGTGATAAAAACTGTCTTGCATATGCAGAAAGAGACTCAACATAACGCCTCTGTCCTTCAGCATAAAGTGTATCAAATGCAAGTGATGACTTCCCTGAACCAGATAGCCCAGTGATAACAATTAATTTATCACGTGGGATGGTTAGGCTGATGTCTTTCAAATTGTGCGTTCGTGCGCCTCTGACTTCAATGTTTTCCATGCTATCTCGTTTATTACCAAAGTTATTTACTCAGTATCGCATAATACGAAGCAAGATTAATCCTTGATCAATGAAAAAATCCTTACTTATAGGCGATTAATTTTTGCCAAGCTTATGGTAGAATCTCAACCTTAATTTTTCATACTGTAAGATCACATAAATAATGACCGCATCTTCACTTAATTCACGAGAAAAACGCGCTGCAGTATCGCTAGCAAGTGTGTTTGCATTTAGAATGCTTGGCTTGTTTATGCTGATGCCTGTAATGGCTATTTATGGGCAGTCGCTTGACGGCTTTTCGCCTATTTGGATAGGCTTTGCTATTGGTGCTTATGGGTTAACACAAGCTGTGTTACAAATTCCTATGGGTCGGTTATCAGATAAAATAGGTCGTAAAAAAGTAATTGTAGGTGGTTTAGCTGTATTTGCGCTGGGCTCTGTAGTAGCTGCATTAGCTGACTCGATTCAAATGGTAACTGTAGGGCGAGCCTTACAAGGTATGGGAGCAATAGCAAGCGCGTTACTTGCGTTTGCATCTGATTTAAGCCGAGATGAGCAGCGACCAAAAGTAATGGCGGTAATAGGAATGAGCATAGGCATGAGCTTTGCTTTTGCTATGCTACTTGGACCGATTGTTGCTGCTTCTTGGGGAATTTCAGGTGTATTTTGGCTAACCGCTGTGTTGGCGATTGTAGGCATATTTATTGTTACATTACTGGTCCCTAAAGCCGTTAATAAAGCCCCTAAGGGCGATACACTGGCAAGCTTTAGTGATATTAAAAAACTAATTAAACATCCGCAGTTAGCACGATTAAATGCTGGTGTATTACTACTACATTTAACGCTAACAACTATTTTTGTTGTACTTCCGAGTCAACTAATTAAAGATGGTTTGGTGGCTAACCATCATTGGTATTTATATATACCGGTGTTGTTTTTAGCATTTTTATTAATGGTACCAATTATGATTATTGCCATTAAAAAAGAAAAAGAAAAACAGGCATTCATAGGTTCAGTTGCATTGTTAAGCGTGAGTATGCTTGCCATGTCTATTTGGGTTAATAGCGTAATAGGTATTGCTGTTTGTATGCTGCTTTATTTTGTCGCATTTAATTTTTTAGAAGCAACTATGCCAGCACTTGTATCGCGTATTGCACCAGCAAGCCAAAAGGGTTCTGCAATGGGTGGATATTCAACCAGCCAGTTTTTAGGTGCCTTTTTAGGCGGTATGCTTGGAGGTTACGTAGCGCAAACAACAACAACGCAAGCTGTGTTTGCGGCAGCAGCACTTGTTGGGTTAATATGGCTTATTGTTGCGTGGAAAATGCAAGTTCCACCTAAAAGCAAAGTTATTAGCTTAATAACCAAATTAAGTTCTGAGGAGCAAGCTCAAACGCTCGCTTCTCAATTGGTTGCATTACCAGGCGTAATAGAAGCAACCGTAGTTCGCGATGAAAGCCGCAGCTATTTAAAGATTAATGATAAAGAATTTGACCTAGACCAAGCACGTAAAGTAGCTGGTTTAATCTAACGTTTATAGGAGATGGTTCCATGGCACGCGGTGTGAACAAAGTAATTTTAGTTGGTAATTTAGGACAAGATCCTGAAGTTCGTTATATGCCTAACGGCAATGGTGTAGCAAATATTACTCTAGCAACTTCAGACAGCTATAAAGATAAAAACACTGGCCAAATGGTTGATAAAACGGAATGGCATCGTGTTGTATTTTTTGGCAAGTTAGCAGAAATTGTTGGCGAATATTGCCGTAAAGGTTCACAAATTTATGTTGAAGGTAAACTTCAAACGCGTAAATGGACCGATCAACAAGGTCAAGAGAAATACACAACAGAGATTGTTGTTGATGGCTTTACTGGTCAAATGCAAATGCTAGGCGCACGTGGTGGCGATCAGCAAAGCAGTGGTGGTTACCAAGGTAATCAAGGTCAAGGCGGACAACAAGGTGGTGGTTATCAAGGTAATCAACCACAAGGCGCTCAGCAACACAGTGGTTATGGTCAAAACAATCAGGCTCAAGGTGCACAGCAAGGTGGCTATACTCCACAGCAGCAAGCCGCTCCTGCAGCAC
>NZ_AUTQ01000185.1 GCF_000498095.1 Pseudoalteromonas sp. TB64 | reverse complement strand
GCAACAAAGCAACCAATATCAGCCGCAAGGTGGTTTTGCACCACAACAAAGCAGTGCACCACAAAAGCAAGGCGGTTTTGCTCCTAAACCACAAAATGCACCACAAGGCGGCGCATCAAATCCAATGGAACCAACAATAGATTTTGATGACGATATTCCGTTCTGAGGGTTATCAGAGATGTAACTTTGTAAAGTTTATATCTTAAAGTATTAATTAATAAGTTAATATTTAAAAAGTTTACATAAAACATTGTAGTTTTTGTAAACTTTTTTTATACTTGTTTGTAGCTTATGCTTTACCTTGTTATTTTGTAAAGTTTTTAATGTTCTGGAGAAGAAATGAAGTTAAAAAGATTACAAATGTCGAATGGGGAAAAGTACTCAATCTTACTCGATGAAAGCGGGGCCCCTCTTTTATACGAAAACCTGTTTGTTACTATTCATTATCGAAACTTTTCTCGCGCTAGCAATACTTGCCATGTTGTTTTCGAGCATCTTCGTCTTCTTTCCGAAATATGTGGTTATCTTAACCTTAATTTGGTTGAACGCTGTAAAGCAGGTAACTTCCTTAAAAAGAATGAACTGCAACAGTTAAAAAATGCAGCTTCGTTTGATGTAGAAAAAATTAGGGAGATGTTTGCTAAACACAAGGTTTCAAATATTGTTCCGTTCAAGCTCAATCCAAAGAAGCTGGAAACATCAAGGGCAACTATTATTATTGAGGATGATAGAAATATATCTTCTTATACGGCATATAATCGAATAACAACTTTTGCTTATTACCTTGGTTGGCTTGAAAGTGAACTGTGTCCCTCTAAGGCTGAATACTTCAAAGCAAAAGAATCCACGGAAAAAACCTCTAAAACAAAAAGCCTCAGTTCAGAAAGTTTTTTATTATCCATCCGGCCTGATAGGAAATCTTCAAATGAGAATGAAACTGTAGATTGGGGGCAATGGCGCTCATTAACTGAATCCCAGATCATTGAAGTAATGGATGTTATTCGAACTAATTCATCGAGAAATCCTTGGTGGAATGAGTCTGTTCGTTATCGAAATGAACTAATTTTTAATTTCTTTAATTCAGTAGGGTGTCGTCGTGGTGAATTGATGAAAGTTAGAGTTAAAACAGATAACAACCAGTCAGATATCATAACAAATGAAAAAAATGGGCGTAAGTACCTAAGAATAAATGCCTCTGTGGACAAGGAAGATGATCGCACTATTCGACCTGAGGGAAAAACAAAGGGTCGAATAGTGCCAATGGATAGTCGCCTTACGACAATGTATGAGAATTACCTTATCAGTCATCGTCCGAATGCTAAAGGCTCTGAGTATATTAAGTACCTATTTGTAACTCATAACCATCGTACGAAATCGAATTCAGCTTTATCCTTAGCACAAGTGAATAAAATGTTTAGGCAGGTGTCCGAAGTGGTTGGTTATAGGGTGCATCCCCATGCATTGCGACACACATGGAATGATAGATACAGTAAAACTACAGATGCTCTTATTGAGCAGAATAAAACGACAGATATAAAATCAGAGTCTGACAGAAGAAAGCTTATGGGCTGGTCGGAGAAATCTTTAAGTGGTCAGCATTATGCGAAAAGGCATACTGATAATCGTGCTATGGATATTGGTTTAATAATGCAAGAGAAGCATAGTGAGCAGCTAAATCAAGTCGTCGGTGCCTACGACGAAGACATTGACATGTAAGAGGCCATTTAATTGGAATATAATTTTGAGAACCAAAGTTTTTTTGCTAAAAAGAGCAAAACAACAAAAGCTATATCATTTAATAACTTTGAATTTGACTACCTTGACGATACTTGGATTCTCAGTCGGAATATAACATTATCTGTAGCGAAAATAGACAAGTTTAAAGTACCGTTGTGCGAAGATATTCTTGAGACGCTAGTGTATTTTGCTGAGAATTTTTCGGCGGGCTATACACAATCTTTAATGAAATCATTAAACGCATACCAAAAGCATACAGGCCTTAGAGATTTTACTGAGCTTGGTTTAGTGACTTTCTATAACTTAGCTAAAAATGGGGCGAAATCCAATAAATTTAAGGCCTACGTGTCACAAGTTCGCTGCTTCATTAAGAAAATGCGATTTTTGGGCTTAGCTTCCCATATAGATGAATCAATTTTTAAGCTGATTGATGGCTGGCGTATCGGTGGAAACGATAAAGGCATACCTGTGCTGACTCTCGATCCTGAAACAGGGCCTTATAGTGATTTGGAGTTTGATGCGATAGGCCATCATGCAGCCCATAAATATGCTGAAGGAAAGCTGAGTCTTGAAGAGTATATGACTATCACATTATTCAAAGCTTCAGGTCGACGCCCTGACCAATTAGCTTCTACTAAGCATAAAGATTTTTTTTGGAGCAATACTCACTCTTCTATATCCACTTATATCGGTAATATACCGAGGGCTAAGCAAATAGGAGAAAAATTCAGAGCTTCTTTGACACCCTTTGCGTTTACCATCGAAATTGGTCGAGTGATAGAAAAATATATCAAAGAGCAAACTCAACTTGTTGAAAAGATACTAGGTCGCAAATTGACGGATGAGCAAAAAGGGGAGTTACCCTTATTTATCGCTCACGATGTAATTAAGGAAATGAAGCATCTCAGTTCAGAGCTACTTTTTTCTTTTTTAAAATCTGAATTACTGCACATAAAAAATATCGATCTATCTTCAAATCTAAGAAGAGCTATAAAAAGGCTTAATGTAATAAGTGAACGTACAGGAGAGCCTATACATTCTACAGGATACCGCTTTCGTTACTCTATGGGCACGAGGGCAGCAAGAGAAGGTGCTGGTGTTCTTACAATAGCTCGGATACTTGATCATTCTAATACCCAGAATGTAGGAGTGTATGTTAAAAATATACCTGAATTTGCCATTGAAGTTTCGAAAATCATGAACCAATCATTAGCTAAGTATGCTTCCGCATTTGCTGGTCAGATAGTAGCCGATGAAGATGAAGCGAATGGTATAAATCCTGGAGCAGCACGCATTCCATGCCGTGATAAGGACTGCGATATTGGCTCCTGTGGTACAAACGCTTTTTGCCAAGATTATGCGCCCATAGCCTGTTACCTCTGCCCTAAATTTAAACCATGGGCTAATGCTCCCCATCATCTAGTTCTTGAGTGGTTAGTTGAAGAGAGGGAGCGTCTAAAAAAGGATGCAGGTGGGGATATGCAAATCGTAACAATTAATGATCGTGCTATCTTGGCTGTTTGCCAAGTAATTGAGAAATGTCGTGAGTACAATAATGCCTGAAGTTTTTATTTTTAAACCTAAACACGAACTTGAGCATGAGAATAATTTAAATGAGTTTCTTGCATTCTGTAGAAAACTCCCACCGTTGAATGAGAAGTATGACTATGAAAGTAATTATTGGGATAAAGTCGGAAACTTCACAATATTTGGAGCTAATAGTCGTAAGCGAATGACAGAGCAGCTTTTCGATCCCTCATTTATGCCGTTTGCTAAAGCATATATTGTTTATGGCGGTGGTGGTAAGTCAGCTGTAGATAATAGATTAAAAGCATTAAGAGCTATTCATGCAAGCCGAACAGATACAAATGCTCTAGTAGATATTAATGTTACAAAGCTTACAGCTAACGACTTCAATAATGCAGCTGAAGCTGCAAGAAAAGCACTGGGTAAGGGGGCTGCATATCAAGCTGGACGAGGGCTAGCTAACCTATTAAAGTTTTTAATTGAGCACAACCTTATTTCGCGTTTTTCATGGAAAAACCCAATACTCAAACCTGCTCATCAGGCTGTTGATGATGATGATGCTAGACAAGAGAAGATGCCAGATGAAGATGCTTTGATGGCGTTAGCCAGAGTAACTTCATTTAAGATGGAAGAACTAAGCCCTAGAGATATATTTACCACATCGACAATGGCACTATTATTTTCAGCACCCAACCGTGGCTCTGAACCTCTTTATCTTCTAGATAGCTGTATCGAATGCACTCCAATGAATGCAAAGAAAGCGATAGAGCTAGGACTATCTGAAGAGGAAGTTAAAGCGCTAATTCTAGAAGAAATTAAAAAAGCAAAAAACCAGTCGAAACAAGCATTAATTATTGATAGTGGAAATGGAAGTGTTCTAGCTGAGCCAAGTAATCCTGACGATATTAAAATTGACTGGGACACGAAGATCATTGTTAAAGGCATTAAGTGGTACTCAGGGAAAGGTTATGGGTACGAAAATAAATGGTTGCCTACCGTTATGTATCAATTAGTAGAACAAGCCATAGCAAGACTACAGGAGCAGTCAAAAGATGCTCGAAATTTTGCAAAAATGCTAGAAGACTCTCCAAGTTTTCCTCGTCATAAATTGTGCCCAAATGTGCCAGAAGAACAATTATTAACTATGAATGAGGCTGCATTAGCCTTAGGCTTAGATTTATCAATTTATGGTGACATAAGTGATAGCCATAAACGAAAAAATATGCGTACCGCTCGCAATCAGATCCTCACAAAAAGAGGTATTGCGCGCAAGGATTATACTGTGAATCTTGTTGATTTAAATAAGATTATTCGCGATAGCTTGCCTGATGGGTTTCCGTATATTCCATTTAAAAATGGTGATGGTATTAAAGTTAAGTGGTCGCAATCTCTTTATGCTAGTTTTTCTAACAGTTTAGAATCAAGAAGAGCAACTATTTATACTGAGCTACAGATCCCGACTATTAATACACTAAATGAGGACTTAGCACCGACTAAGAAAAAAAATAGAACAACAGGTGAACTAGCTTCAGGAGTACATTCTATATTCCAGCGTTGGGGATATGGAGATTTAGTCATTACTTCACACCAGTTACGACATATGCTGGACACAATGGCAGCCGTTAACGGAATGGATGGAGAAATGCGTGCTAAATGGGCAATGCGAAGTGATCCTGCTCATAACCGATACTATGATCATACAACTTATGAAGAGTACGGCGAAGACTTTATAGAAAGTCGCGAGAGAGAACTTGCTTCAAATGAGATGACGACTCAACCGAAAAATGAAAAAAATCAGGTTCAGCTATTAATCGCGACTGCCAGAACCATTCAGGAACTCAATACTAAAGCGTCCTTAACTGCTCATACAACAGAGTTTGGCATGTGTATAGCATCATATATATCAGAACCCTGTACTAAATATCGTGATTGTCTTAATTGTGATGAACAAGTATGTGTAAAAGGTGATGATGATAAGTGCGAGAGGGTCCGTCAGCGTCTCAAAAAAGAAGAAAAGCTTTTAAAAATGGACAAGAAGGCTGTAGATGATGGGGTGCAAGGTGCATTACGGTTTTATGAAAGCAGAGCACTTACGGTTGAGCGGGCCAAAGAATTAATTAGCATGTTTGAAGATCCGAATATAGAAGATGGCTCACTAATAAAACTAACAAATTTGAACAATGCATCTTTATTAGACCGAGCTATGGATATAAATGGCAGAAAAAGGCTACCTAATATCATTAATTATCAACGTACTAAACAAGTTCAGAAAATATCGGTTGATGAAATGATTAGGAGTAACCTTTCAATCGACACCCTGCCTAGCCCTTCGGCTGATGATGATATTTCCTTTGAAGACTTAGATGAAATGAATGAATTATACTTCCCCGAGGATTAACTATGGCTAAGCACCTGACAGATGAAGATATCAAAAACGTGGTTGAACTACTTGATGATTGGCCTACAGACTCAAGATTAACATGGGATTCTTTGATCGAGGCTGTTGAGCATGACTACAAACTCAAAACAACAAGACAAACATTGTCAAAGCAGTCGCGAATAAAGACAGCTTTCACTGAGGTCAAAGCAATTGTTTCTGGTAACACCAGCAAGGTTAAAAATGTAACTCAGTCATTACCGCCAAGCCTAAAAATAGCAGCTGAAAGATTAGATTCTTTAAAGCGAAGAAACGAAAGGCTTGAAGCTGAAAATAATCGATTATTAGAGCAATTTCATACATGGCTTTATAATGCACACATACACGGAGTTACGCCTGAACAACTAAATCAGCCATTGCCTACCAAAGATAATTAGGTAATTTAGGTATATTCTATTCTTTGTTAAGGTTAGGTTTTATACGCTGGAATTGGTGCTTTATGTCTGAGATAGCATAATGAAATCTAGGGGCTGTTGATCTTTGTAGTATATATATTAATCAGCCCACATTGGTAGCCACATCATAGTAAATGCTAAAGCGAGCATGGAATGATAATTCCGTTCAAGCTTTTCATACCTTGTAGCTATCCCTCTATATTGTTTGATCCGACCAAAGGCATTCTCAACTAAGTGCCTATATTTGTACATGCACCAGTCAATATCTTCATTACCCACTAAACTGTTATCCTTGCGTGGAATAACGGGTGTAGCGCTATTATCACGAATAAACTCTCTTAGTTTTTCACTATCGTAGCCTTTATCTGCGACAACCACATTACTCGTTGGGCAATTGTCTACAAGTGACTCTGCATGGACGATATCATGCGTATTTCCACAGGATAATTCATAATAAACAGGCAATCCTCCGCTATCTACTGCAAGATGAATTTTAGTCGAATTGCCACCTCGACTCTTACCGATTGATTCATTGCCAGCGGTTCTTGCACCGCAACTATGCTGGTGAGCCCTGACAATACTGCCATCAATAAAGATCCAATCCATATCAGCATAGTGGGATAACACACGAAATAATTCATTCAAAATATCTTTTTTGGACCATAAATTAAATCGTCTATAGATAGCACTCCACGAGCCGAAATAAGACGGTAAATCTCGCCAAGGAATACCGGTACGCATCTTATAGAGTATGCCTTCGAGCGTTTTTCTATGCTCAGGCTTATTATAAATTCGACCACTTAAGTGCATTACTTTTGATAAGACATTCCATGTCGCGTCTGTTAACATTAATCTTGGCATGAGGGTTCGGTGTAACGTTTTTTAGCGAATTCAATTATACCTTATCCTCATGCTGTTTGTTTTTTATACCGCAAAGATCAACACGCCCTA
>NZ_AUTQ01000184.1 GCF_000498095.1 Pseudoalteromonas sp. TB64 | reverse complement strand
CCTGCCAGTAATGTTCAAGGGCATCAATATCACGGTTAGGAATACCGCCTTCCAGGTGAGCGCTTAAATCGTGTAAATCCTCTGGCTCCGAAGAGTCGATATACCGAGGGATATTAAGGTTGAAATCGTTTTTGGCGATTTCGTCAATCGGTACTAATCGGCTAAAGCGTTCAAGCTGTAAACCTTTATTAAATACATCAACAACTTTATGTATGTCTTGGCTACGAAGGCGGTTTTTGTTGCCATCTTTAATAAAGCCTTTGGAAGCATCAATCATAAAATAGAGCGACCTTCAATAGTTGGTAGGTTTTCATCCTCTTCATTAAAATTAGTAACCGCTTTTTGCGCGTGCTCTTTGTCGATCACGATAATACAAGCAGGGATGCCTGTCCCGTAGAATAGGTTTGCGGGTAAGCCAATAATGCCCTTGATGTAACCTTGCTTGATTAGGTTTTCACGAATGGTGGCTTCGGCATTACCACGGAATAATACTCCGTGTGGTAATATTACTGCCCCCTTACCGGTACTTTTTAAGCTTTTAATAATATGTAATAAAAAGGTGTAGTCGCCGTTTTTTTCTGGTGGTATGCCCCACGTAAAACGGTTATATAAATCGTTTTCTGGCGTTAAGCCGCTAGTCCAGTTTTTGTTTGAAAAAGGCGGGTTAGCGACTGCAAAATCAAAAGTTTTAAGTTGACCATCTGCGTCTTTCCAGTGTGGTTCTGAAAGCGTATTACCCTTGAAAATTTTAGCCGTTGTATTGTTGTGTAATATCATGTTCATACGAGCGAGTGCGCTAGTCGCGTTATCCATTTCTTGCCCGTAAATAGACAGCCCTCGGGGAGCTTCGTCACTGGCTTTTAATAATAACGAACCTGAGCCCGATGTAGGGTCGTACGCGGTAGCATCTTGCGGGGTATCTTTTGTTATTCCCACTACTTTGGCTAATATTTGAGAAACCTCAGATGGCGTATAAAACTGGCCTTTTGATTTACCCGATTCAGTCGCAAAGTGACGCATTAAAAACTCATAAGCATCACCTAATAAGTCGTCGCCGCCAGCACGGTTGGTTGATAAGTCTAACCCCTGAAATATACCTACCAATTTGGTCAGGCGGTCAATCATGTCTTTGCCTTTACCTAGCTTGTCTTCATCGTTAAAGTCGGCAACATCAATCACGCCCTTAAGGTCGTTTTCTTCAGCAAGGGCTGAAATGATTATATTAATTTTATCGCCAATTTCTTTATCGCCTTTAGCGGCAATCATATCGTCGTAGCTTGCACCTTTTGGTACGACTATCATGCCGTAAGGATCGCCTTTAAATTTGTCGCTTACGTACTTCATAAATAACATAGTCAGTACGTAGTCTTTATATTGGCTGGCATCCATACCACCACGTAGTTCGTCACAACTTGCCCAAAGAGATGAATAGAGTTCTGTTTTTTTAATAGCCATTGGAGTTTCGTTTAATCCTTGTGAAAGCGTTATTAGAGCAAGTCGGTGCTTAAGCCTGCGGCTTTGAGTCGTTGAGTGAGGTTGCGCATTTTTGAAAATTCAGTGCCAAAACTGTCTTTTAACCCTACGCCTTGGCAAAACTCTTTAGCGGTTATGCTTTTTAGATTATCAGCGTATTTAATCATTTGCAGGTGCATTTCGACAGTAAACTGATTGCGTGGCGCGTTGTTTAACGCTGTTTTGATATTATCGAATATCACTTGCTCGTTCATAAGAGTGTACTTTGAGATGAGTATTTAGCTAATTTATATAAATTAGCTAAATAAGCAAGTGAAGATTGGGTTTATAGTCAGAAATGCTAACTCTATAAGTCGATATTAAGGATTAAGATCTCTGAGTTTATCGAGTTCATCTACACGTAAGTTTAATGACATCACTAAATTTAAGATTAATTCTTCAGGAGTTAAACTTTCACGATTAAATGCGGAGTCTATTAATTGCTCCGTTGTTGGGTGCAGAGTTAAATCTTTTGCTAAGCCATAAATTTCTTCAAGATCTACATCATCAGCTTTGTGAGCTGATACCTCCAAGGGTATTTCTTTTTTAGCTTTTTGCTTAGCTAAAATATTTTTAATTTTTTTCTGGTGTTTTAAAGATTCTTGCTCCAACTCTTCCTTCAAGCGGTCTGTTTTACTTTTAACTGTGTTTTTCAGTATTTTTTTAGCTTGCTGTGCAGCATCATATGAGTCATCAATAATAGTGCTCATTCTAGTTTGTGGTGCGTAAGTGTGCTGCAAACTAAATGAGACATCATAAACGTCATCACCTAAAACTCGATTAGTCCACCCTTTGAGTGTTTCATTTTCATCTTCATCTATCGGGCCTGGTACATTAGTTCTAGAAATAGTCCCTTCAAAGTCGACAATAACACCGTACACTTCCATAATTCTACGGCAATAATTATGTTTATTCATTTTAATTCCTTATTTACAACCCAAATATTGGTGAGGTTTTTTGTATCCATCATTTCGTTAATTTCAATTAGTTTGAGATAAGCTTTACTCTTACTCGTTTTTAGTTCTGGTTTAGCAAGTTTTGAATTTGCCATTGTAACTGGGGTTACGTTTATGTAGTGAAAGCTATCTAAGCGGGCAAGCACTTTATTCAAAATATCGGTAGAGACTAGGGGCTGTTGATCTTTGTAGTATATATATTAATCAGCCCACATTGGTAGCCACATCATAGTAAATGCTAAAGCGAGCATGGAATGATAATTCCGTTCAAGCTTTTCATACCTTGTAGCTATCCCTCTATATTGTTTGATCCGACCAAAGGCATTCTCAACTAAGTGCCTATATTTGTACATGCACCAGTCAATATCTTCATTACCCACTAAACTGTTATCCTTGCGTGGAATAACGGGTGTAGCGCTATTATCACGAATAAACTCTCTTAGTTTTTCACTATCGTAGCCTTTATCTGCGACAACCACATTACTCGTTGGGCAATTGTCTACAAGTGACTCTGCATGGACGATATCATGCGTATTTCCACAGGATAATTCATAATAAACAGGCAATCCTCCGCTATCTACTGCAAGATGAATTTTAGTCGAATTGCCACCTCGACTCTTACCGATTGATTCATTGCCAGCGGTTCTTGCACCGCAACTATGCTGGTGAGCCCTGACAATACTGCCATCAATAAAGATCCAATCCATATCAGCATAGTGGGATAACACACGAAATAATTCATTCAAAATATCTTTTTTGGACCATAAATTAAATCGTCTATAGATAGCACTCCACGAGCCGAAATAAGACGGTAAATCTCGCCAAGGAATACCGGTACGCATCTTATAGAGTATGCCTTCGAGCGTTTTTCTATGCTCAGGCTTATTATAAATTCGACCACTTAAGTGCATTACTTTTGATAAGACATTCCATGTCGCGTCTGTTAACATTAATCTTGGCATGAGGGTTCGGTGTAACGTTTTTTAGCGAATTCAATTATACCTTATCCTCATGCTGTTTGTTTTTTATACCGCAAAGATCAACACGCCCTA
>NZ_AUTQ01000183.1 GCF_000498095.1 Pseudoalteromonas sp. TB64 | reverse complement strand
CCGACATAACAATACCGGCAGGGCCATCCCATGGTTCCATGTGCATAGAGTTAAAATCGTAAAATGCACGTAAGTCGTCATCCATTGCACGATTTTTTTGCCATGCAGGCGGCACAAGCATACGCATAGCGCGGAATAAATCCATGCCACCAGCTAAAAATAGCTCAAGCATATTATCTAGGCTTGATGAATCAGAGCCTGTTTCATTTACAAACGGCGCTGCTGTTTGTAAGTCAGGAATAAGCGGTGACGCAAACTTATAAGAGCGCGCGCGTGCCCACTGACGGTTCCCTTCAATGGTATTAATTTCACCATTGTGTGCTAAATACCTAAACGGCTGAGCAAGTGGCCAACGTGGTTGTGTATTAGTAGAAAAACGCTGATGAAAAACACAAATCGCACTTGTCATACGAATATCAGCTAAATCTAAGTAAAAGTTCGGTAAATCTGCAGGCATCATTAAGCCTTTATAGATAGTTACCAACCCAGATAAACTTGCAATATAAAATGCTTCGTCATCAACAATGCGTTTTTCAGCACGGCGGCGTGCCACATATAAGCGACGTTCTAAATCTTTAGAACGCCAACCTTCTGGCGCGCTAACAAAAATTTGTTCAAACCCTGGTAGCTGCTGTACAGCGATAGGACCCAGCATTGAAGGATCGGTTGGGACTACACGCCAACCTAAAATATTTAACGTCTCTTTTTCTAATTCTTCGCTAAGTATTTGTTTTGCAGCTTGCGCTAAAACAGGGTCTGAATTTAAAAAAATCATACCCACTGCGTAGTTTTTACCTAAATGCCAATTATGTTCACTGGCAATAGCACGAAAAAAACTATCTGGTTTTTGTAATAACAAACCACAGCCATCGCCTGTTTTACCATCAGCAGATATACCGCCACGGTGCTGCATACGATCCAGCCCTGTAATAGCAGTACGTATAAGCCTATGACTAGCCTGACCATTAACTTGGGCAATTAAGCCAAAGCCACAATTTTCTTTTTCTAACTTTGAGTCGTATAACATAGACCCCTCCCCTTGCTGCACTGTTAGCGTGGATGAACTACTCGACGATTTGCTAACAGACGGACAAAACTAGCCTCTATCTTAAATAGAGTCAATAGCACTTTGAATACATATTCACATTCTTGAATATTTCTCACCTCATAGCAACATTTCTTTTTTATCATCAATTTTAACAATTAGCGCTATATTGGTCGTTATTTTTTCATAACACCGGTGTCAAGTTTAACATTTTGTAAAAACAAACACTCCCCAAGATACAGCTTACGTAAACGTAAAGCAGCACCCGAGTGAATAAATATTCAAGAAAACTAAAGTTATTCAGTTAACATTTAGATAGTTTTATGCTAATTGCGAAGTTTTAAGGTTTAACCTCTCTCCTTTTTGCCGCTCCTTTGTATAGTTATTAATATTTGTGGCATTTTTAGCCTCTTAATAATGAATTTTTATTTACCGATATATCTTTTATAAACATTATTTATGTTCGAGTACATGTTAAAAATCTAATCAAAGTATATTAAACATATAAATTTTAACTACTTATGATTTATTTTTTCCTACATTTATATGTTTTCTCTTAAGCAGCAGCACCCATAAAACTTATTTTTATCGTTATTAAAACGATGTAATGCCAATTAGCTTAAATAAATGGTCTATTTTGAGGTAAGAAAACTTTGTCGATAACAAGGCAGAAATTTTGTTATTTTGTCCTACATCATAAATTTTTAACGCAGTTAGCGTCAGGTTTAACCCCTCAAATTGATTAAGCATTATTGTGGATTGGTATAAGTGTTGTGCTGGTTTTTTGATTATTTTATAAAAGGTGTAAATATTCGGTTTTAATAACAAGGACACTAGGGGCTGTTGATCTTTGTAGTATATATATTAATCAGCCCACATTGGTAGCCACATCATAGTAAATGCTAAAGCGAGCATGGAATGATAATTCCGTTCAAGCTTTTCATACCTTGTAGCTATCCCTCTATATTGTTTGATCCGACCAAAGGCATTCTCAACTAAGTGCCTATATTTGTACATGCACCAGTCAATATCTTCATTACCCACTAAACTGTTATCCTTGCGTGGAATAACGGGTGTAGCGCTATTATCACGAATAAACTCTCTTAGTTTTTCACTATCGTAGCCTTTATCTGCGACAACCACATTACTCGTTGGGCAATTGTCTACAAGTGACTCTGCATGGACGATATCATGCGTATTTCCACAGGATAATTCATAATAAACAGGCAATCCTCCGCTATCTACTGCAAGATGAATTTTAGTCGAATTGCCACCTCGACTCTTACCGATTGATTCATTGCCAGCGGTTCTTGCACCGCAACTATGCTGGTGAGCCCTGACAATACTGCCATCAATAAAGATCCAATCCATATCAGCATAGTGGGATAACACACGAAATAATTCATTCAAAATATCTTTTTTGGACCATAAATTAAATCGTCTATAGATAGCACTCCACGAGCCGAAATAAGACGGTAAATCTCGCCAAGGAATACCGGTACGCATCTTATAGAGTATGCCTTCGAGCGTTTTTCTATGCTCAGGCTTATTATAAATTCGACCACTTAAGTGCATTACTTTTGATAAGACATTCCATGTCGCGTCTGTTAACATTAATCTTGGCATGAGGGTTCGGTGTAACGTTTTTTAGCGAATTCAATTATACCTTATCCTCATGCTGTTTGTTTTTTATACCGCAAAGATCAACACGCCCTA
>NZ_AUTQ01000182.1 GCF_000498095.1 Pseudoalteromonas sp. TB64 | reverse complement strand
GATTGAACCAAAATAGGAACTCAGCTATGGTTTGTTTATCAATAAAAATAAATAAAAAAACGAGTTAATCTACAGGCTCGTTAACTACCTCTTGGAGTCTCATGAAAATAACTCAGAAATTAGAACAGATTATTGGTTCTGCACCTAAAGACTTGGTAGAGTATTTGTCTTTTAATACGTTCCTAAAAAATGATGAGTTAAGCATTAACTGTCTTAACTTGGAAGAGGGAGCAGAGTGTAGCGAGTGCTTAAGTAGTTTTGGCGTTGGTTTAGAGTTAGGTTTTTGGGTTCTTGACGATGCAAATAACTCAAATCCATATTGCTATATTTCTAAAGGACCGTGTAAAGGCGCTGTAATCAAGTATTCTCATGATTCCGATTTTGAAATCGTATTCTCATCTATTTCTTCTTTTGTTAGTGCTTTAAATTATGCAAGTGTTAACTGTATCGATATTGAGGATTTGATCGGTGAAGAAGGTGTATCATTTGATTGCCTTGATGCGCTTAAATCTCTGTCATTAACTGATACGGATGAAGCCGTAGCAATTATCGATATATATCTTAAACTAACGAATGAACTAGATGATGAAATTGTAGATAGCTTATTAAATCATCATGATTTCTTTGTACAAGAATCTCTAGCGAATTGGGTGCTGAAGCATCCTGAGTCTAAGTTTACCAATGTAGCAAAACAGCTTTCTGAAAATTCACAATCTCAAGTGCAAAAGTTAGGTTTGGAGTTGCTGAATAAGATAGGTAGTTAAAAAGGTGTTTAAACGGAACAAAAAACAGTGGGTTAAGTTTCGTTTCGCTACACATTATAACCCACAATTTTTGTCCGCTTAACGCGGCGTTGAAGCTGAAGAATTACTGTTTTTAGGAACGTATCCAACTATTCTTGGTTGGTGTATTTTTAACCTTGAATCCATCTGTTCGCTGTGATCTAATAGATATTATTCACCCACGGTAAACTGTTATGGCGAAACAACAAAGACACTCACCCTAAATTTTGCACTTCACTAGTAATCCCTTCTAAAGCGCCAATTAAAACAACACCAAACACTTCTTTATATGCTGCGTAAAAGTACAGTAATCGATTGAACCAAAATAGGAACTCAGCTATGGTTTGTTTATCAATAAAAATAAATTAGTGGTTCGATTAAATAAGCATGGATGCCCTTTGAGAGGGTTTTATGTTTGGCAGCAAGGTATAATAAGAATGAAACTTCTTACAACAGTGTTAACAATTTTATCTCTTAGTTTTTTGAGTTCATGCGAGAACGGTCCATCTTCTAAATCAGTGGAGATATTTCCTTTAAAGCAACTATCTTACACCGACTCAACAGTGTCCTATGCCGGCGATACCCTTAGCATTAATACTGAATATTTTGTTATCGCAAACGCACCAGACGATAAAGTTGCTCTACGTGAAGTTGTAGAGAGTTATAATAAAGAAACGTTAAGTGTAAAAGATACACAAAAATATTATGCTTTTTTCCGCATGTTTTATAGAGAAACGGATGCTATTGGCCGAGATTATGTTGAGAAACATGAAGGGTATTTTAATCATGATCGTATTGAGCACCATGGTGATGATCGTATTCTTGTGGTGAAGTGGGAAAATTATGGCAAGAATGTCACCTATGAATTTGAATGAATTGAATGAATTGAATATTATACCGGTTACTATTCAAAGTGTAGGTTTCAGTGGGAATTAAAATTATTTTAGGTAATGCTGGGCGAGTTTCAAGATTGGGAAACACTCTCGCAAATTGGTAGTCCAAGTGTTGGCAGATAAAAACTTAGGATCTAAATAAATTTTGTTCTTTTAACCTCAAAGAATGCACAAAAAAACATCAGTAACTCCTATAAAACGCCAATTAAAACAATATCAAACACTTCTTTATATTCTGCGTAACAATAAGTAATCGATTGAACCAAAATAGGAACTCAGCTATGGTTTGTTTATCAATAAAAATAAATAAAAAGACGAGTTAATCTACGGGCTCATTAGTTGCAATCATCAAATTATGGGGATTCATTTTAGATGCGAGTGAAAGTGGTTGAAGGTGCAATAGTATCGATTCCTTTTGAAAGTACTTATGGGGTATGCAAAGTCCTGTATGTATCTAAATATTTTAAAAATATAGCTCTTTTGAAAGTGTTTTCTGAGAAATTAGATAAAAATCAAAAACACCCAATTATACTGAAAAGTGATTCTTTTGAGTTGATATACACAGCAACCAAGCTAATTAAAAATGGTACGTGGCCTATCATTGGCACTGAACCGCTGTCTAAATTAGATCGAGAAGCTAATAAAAGAATTGTCGGTGGGGACGTTTGGGTAGCTGATGAATGTATGGGGGGAGCTACTGATAGTGAGTTAAAAAGCCTTCCTGAAATGAATGTATTTAATGTTATATACCTTGAGGGGAAAGTATCAAAATTTCCTCTTACAAATGGCAATTAACTAATTATTTCAAAGGGTAATAATTAACAAACCCCCATCCTAGCTATTACGAAAAAAGCCAACAAAAACAGTATGAAGTGTTCATTGTTATAAATAATGGCAAATAGAAACAACACTTTCTTATATGCTACGTAAAAGTACAGTAATAGATTGAACCAAAATAGGAACTTAGCTATGGTTTTTTTATTAAAAAAAATAAATAACAGGAATTAACAGTGACACCGATCCTAAATTTTGCTTTTAATTAAAATGGCTGTCATGTTTAATTGTTCCTTACATTGCGTATAAAAGATTATTAATCTAACTAATTTGAAACAGCCTGATTTACCAACCAATAATATCAATTATAGGAATATAGATGAAACTGAAGAAAATCCAAGTGCCTAAGGAAATAGAACTTAGGTTTGGAGAAAAACAATCATGGAGTTTATATCTTGATGAAGAACAAGAAGTAAAACTTGCAGCTGTGTTACAAAATAATTTAGTTGCAATGACTTTTGATTCATCAGTGAATTTTTATCTTGGAAATAATGAACTTGGTTTTTCGCTTGATGCAATTTCAAATGCAAGAATTTATGCGATTAAAGAAAAGCATAAGTCTGGCATATTTACTTGGAAACCAGTGGAGAGAGGTTTTGAATTTACAATGGACGCCACTGCTACAGAGCAAAACAATAAAAGTGAAAAGCTTAATATTTACACAACGTCCCCTTTATTTGTTCCGTTAACAAAGGGGTTTAAATGAAATCACAATCAATAGCCCTTTCTAGCATTATGGTATTAAGTACAGCAGCATTTGCTGATGAGTCTAACGTAAATTTGCCTGCTAAGGATAATCAAGACCCATTATTTATAAAAAAATGCGAAGAGTTTAGACAAGCAAAAGCTGATAAAGACATTGATACCTTGATGTCTTTTGTACCAAAGCATTTTAAAGATTCGGAAGACGAAAAAAACGCGCTATTGCATACTTAAATAAAAAGTCAGAAAAGTTTCAAAAGTATGTAACAAACCCAGAATTTGAGGTTGTATCTCAAAAATTATCAACAGAGACAAAACCTCTTTTTGCTCAAGTTAAAGTTGAGGCTAAATATGACGAAAAGAACTTAGTGTCAGATGGTTGTGGCTTTAAATATACTAAAGAAGACGGTTGGATAATAATTATTGCGTCTAGTTAATTAGCTTTTTGACTACTTTAAGTATTTACATGTTATTAGAGTATGTAACTAAGCATACTCTTTTTATTTAAAGAGGGAATTTTGGCTAATTCAATTATATTAAAATCACTATTAGAAACGATTAAATGGCTACTCATTTGGCTAACTGTAGCAGGACTTGTGCTAGGTGTTTTAAGTCAAGGCTTGATTTTTTTTGATACAAGTGACGGGCTTGATATTTTATTAATTCTTGCGCTTTTGATGTTTCAACATCGATTAAAATTTGATGAACACAATAATCAAATTGATGTAAATTTTGCTGCTTATTTTTTTAAGAAAAAAATCTTCACGTTTAGTCAACATACCATTGATACTAGCACGATTAATACAATTTCATGCCAAGATAATAAAGCCATTAGTGTGATTGATATTAATTACACTTCAGCAGAAGGCAAACTTAGTACTTACACATTTAGGTGTTTTAAGCAAGCCAAACAAGCGCAGCTAGCAGTGAATAAGCTTTCAACCGTTGAGCGCGTTTATACTGCTAAACGAGAAGAGGTCGAGGCTGAAAAAACAAACTCAGCAACAGTAAACAAGTTTTCAAAAATATTCCCGCAAAATACTATTTTAGGTAATGCTGAGGCTAAAAATAATATTCCTATCCTCAGGTGCGCACTACCACTACCTAGGAGTAAGAAAAATTTAGTTCATTTCATCGTAGTGTGTTTTGCTTTATTTACACTATTTATTGCGTTTTCATCACAAAATTGGAAACCATCTTTTGCATTTTTAGTAATAACTTATGCAAGTTATTACTTTGCTAGAATTATTATTTGTAATAAATACTATTTTATAAAAGCAGCTCCTTTAAGCTCCATTATAATAAATGATTATGAACTTTATTTACCCGCGTTATTATTTACTGACAAAACCCCACGTACATTAACAAGGCAGGAAATTACCAGTATTGATGCAGCATGGAATTATAATTATGAGTCAATTGAAGGCTCAATAGGAGGAGCAACTAAAAGTTCGCATTTAATCTCATTGGTATTCAAGACTACAAAGGGGCAGAGTATTCCACTATCTCATTGGAGTGTTGATAGTAAAGCACTCGTTTTTTCTTTACTAAAACATAAATATCCAGTCTCGTTAGATAGAACAACCCAAATGGTTTACCCAATTAAAAAACATGTAGGCTTAGTGCTCGGTTTATTTATCGTGATCATTAACGTTATTAATTTACCAAACTATATAAGTCTTTTTAATTCTTAATCTTATTTTAAAGATAATGAATAAATACCTACTGCCATTGTCGTTACTAGCAAGCTTTACATGCCACGCAGAGCTTGCTAATAACGATTCCAAAAGAAAACTGTTTTAAAGCGGTGTAGAAAGCGGTGTAGATAGTGAAAAATAAAGATGAACAGTTATTTAAGCAACTTTTCACACCCCTTGAACATATACCCAATGCAGATAAAGCAATCACAAAATCAGTTGATAGGGCATATAAAAAATACTATAAAAAAGAATATGATGGTATAAAAAATTTCGCCTTGTAGAAACAGAGCTTGGCTACTTACTCTTACATATTTGATAAGGCTAGCGATAAAAATCACATAGCGTTTAAAACTAATGCAACAGTTATAACTCGTACCTTAGGAGTGGTTTTTGTTGTTTTAGCTTTAGGTGCAAGTGTGCAAAGTTTATCGTTGCAATTTTACGCATGGGCTACGGCGTTGTTTGTATTTTTATGACTACTATTGCTTAGTATCAAAGTGCTACTGGTATTTACAACTGCAAGAAAAGGTTGTTACTACAGTATTTCAATACTCGGTATAAATATCTTTTATATAAAGAATAAAAGCTGACAGACTTCGTTCCCGAAAGTATTAATAATAACTTATTAATCATGGTGGACTAGGGGCTGTTGATCTTTGTAGTATATATATTAATCAGCCCACATTGGTAGCCACATCATAGTAAATGCTAAAGCGAGCATGGAATGATAATTCCGTTCAAGCTTTTCATACCTTGTAGCTATCCCTCTATATTGTTTGATCCGACCAAAGGCATTCTCAACTAAGTGCCTATATTTGTACATGCACCAGTCAATATCTTCATTACCCACTAAACTGTTATCCTTGCGTGGAATAACGGGTGTAGCGCTATTATCACGAATAAACTCTCTTAGTTTTTCACTATCGTAGCCTTTATCTGCGACAACCACATTACTCGTTGGGCAATTGTCTACAAGTGACTCTGCATGGACGATATCATGCGTATTTCCACAGGATAATTCATAATAAACAGGCAATCCTCCGCTATCTACTGCAAGATGAATTTTAGTCGAATTGCCACCTCGACTCTTACCGATTGATTCATTGCCAGCGGTTCTTGCACCGCAACTATGCTGGTGAGCCCTGACAATACTGCCATCAATAAAGATCCAATCCATATCAGCATAGTGGGATAACACACGAAATAATTCATTCAAAATATCTTTTTTGGACCATAAATTAAATCGTCTATAGATAGCACTCCACGAGCCGAAATAAGACGGTAAATCTCGCCAAGGAATACCGGTACGCATCTTATAGAGTATGCCTTCGAGCGTTTTTCTATGCTCAGGCTTATTATAAATTCGACCACTTAAGTGCATTACTTTTGATAAGACATTCCATGTCGCGTCTGTTAACATTAATCTTGGCATGAGGGTTCGGTGTAACGTTTTTTAGCGAATTCAATTATACCTTATCCTCATGCTGTTTGTTTTTTATACCGCAAAGATCAACACGCCCTA
>NZ_AUTQ01000181.1 GCF_000498095.1 Pseudoalteromonas sp. TB64 | reverse complement strand
GTTCGGGTAATGTGAGGCCCAAGCTTTGGCTGCAACCAAAGCCTTTTATACAGTAGTTCGATTGATTGAAGGCTCCTCTATTGAGAGACCGGTAACAAGAAAGAACGCTGTATAAACTCCAAGCATTAAACTCGGATAGTCAACGGGGCCTCGAGCCCGAATCGCAAGGCAGAGTCAGCTTATTATGAATACACTCAATAATCAAAATGAAATTAACGTCGGTGTCGATACAGGTAAAACTCAACTCGATATTTACATCCGACCGTTAGATATATATTTCACCGTAGAAAACAATGACGACGGTATTAAACACACTATAAAAACACCAAAAAAGCACCCAATAACGCGTGTTACTATTGAAGCAACTGGGCGCCTTGAACACCCCTTTATTATGGCGTGTGCTGAAGCGAATATTCCTGTCGTTGTTGCTAATCCCGAAATTTAAGTTGGGTGTCTGGTTTATTTTCTGTTGAAAGTGAGCTTTAGCGCTTGCTGTCCACCTCAGGGCGTGTTGCTATATCATTTTATATACTCAAGCATTGTTAGCTTAACAATCACATTAGCATTGTTATCTGTTGCCTCTATTGTAATTTCTCTATTTTCACCATCCGAAAAACTTGACCCCACCATTTTATAACCATTACTATTTAAATATTCTTTAAGGTCACTTTTGATTTGAGCTGAGTCTTTCATACTATGAAATATAAGAGAAATTACCATCGGCTTATTACCGTCACTAGAACTATAAATATAACGCTCCTCAATAATATCTGTAGATGACAAATTTTTAAATAAATTAGGCGCGAGTAAATAATAATCAAGCGAAGATTTAGAAAAATCTCTTCTTTCCGATAAAGATATCATCGAATAGTAAGCACCTAGTAATGCAATCAACAACACACTGAAATATATTATTTTTTTTATCACTTATTTTGCCTCACTAAACAATACACCCTGCTTTACGGGGGTAATTGAATTGAAAAAAAAGAGGAAGAGACGTTCTTAAAGGCGTTGAGCTAGACGAGCTTGGAAGAGGATAAATATAAGGGATCGTAGTAGTATTTTTATTATCACCGACAGCCCCATATTTATCCCATATTGCTAAAGCGATGTTTTTGCTAACAGGTTCACAAATAGAAATATATTCTTTATTTGGTTCTACAGCTCGATAAAATCCACCACCTAATAATTCATTCATTACATCTTCCTTTTTATAATTAAAACTTGATAAGACACTACTATCGTCAATTAACCTAACGTCTTAGTATTTATACGTTACGTTACGTTGTTTGTATCGTATAAATACCTTGTTGAACGAAGCATACTCCTCACTCAACTTTTTTATTGGTATGCTTAATGCTATAGGAATTCTCTTTTTTAGGGAAGTTGTTGATTGCAGATTTATTGGACACCCTTTTACTACTACACGGGTTAATTACTGTTTATTAATTACATTTCTACGCTTTTTTATTGCGTTTCTGCCTGCTTATTGTCTACTGTCCTTCTTTTTATTTATTTTAGCCAACACCCCATCTAAGCTGGTTATATTGCACCAACTTATTTAACGAATTGTTTTTAAGTGTTCGACTTACTATTAACCACTATTCATTATTATGCCTCCCGTCGCTAGACCGTCGATTTTTGCATCCTTTATACAGAGGCTTTTCATTATCAACTGCCCTTGCTTACATGATGGACACGGCCAATTAACTCTCATCGCACCTGTTGTATCTGACTTTCCCTTATTTTTAGTCTCATGCTTGTTTGTTTGTGCGCTGATAATACCCCGCTTTTTTGCTCTACACGCACTGGCTAAAAACCCGTAGTGCCGTATTCGCATAAACCCACTTGGGAGTACATGCAGTAAATAGCGCCTAATAAATTCTATGCCTGTTAATGTCATTCGCTTTATTTTGCTGTCTCGGTAGTCTTTATAACTAAACGTGACATCATCTTTTGTTACTTGCTTAAGCCGTCCTTCATGTAACATGCCTTTACGTGTGTAGCGTCCAAGGTATTTCAACACCGTTTTCGGGGCGGTCAAATTCACTTTGCTGTGTACGCACCATGATTTTGTCATTAACAATTCGTTTTGAGGTATCGTTAGTTTATGCGCCCTAATGGCTGCTAGCATTTTTGCTCTAAANCCCCGCCACTCACCTGACGATGTTAATACGCCACCTGGAATTAAACAGTGCAAATGAATATGTTGAGCTAGGCTTTGCCCCCATGTATGTAAGACAGCAGTCATTCCTAACGTGCCTTGTAGCTGTTTTTTACGCTGCGCAAACTGACTAAGGGTTTGCCATACAGCA
Source organism: Pseudoalteromonas sp. TB64 (assembly GCF_000498095.1). Taxonomy (GTDB): domain Bacteria; phylum Pseudomonadota; class Gammaproteobacteria; order Enterobacterales; family Alteromonadaceae; genus Pseudoalteromonas. Next base: position 3,051 of record NZ_AUTQ01000181.1, on the reverse strand, counting down.
TGAAATAAACAGCTGTAAATCTCACGCGGATATTGCCTTGCTAATCCATTTAGTTCATGAGGGAGTGTAAATACCAGATGAAAATAAGGCGCATTGATGACATCCTTACTTTGTTGTTCACTCCATTGATCGCTAACATGCCCTTGGCACTGCGGACAGTGTCTATCTCTGCATGCGCAGTACACCGTTTTATTATGCTCGCAGCGATCACACTGCCATTGCTGAGCGCCTAACTTTACGGTTCGACAGTCCTGTATATGCTGACACACTCGCTGTTGTTGATAGGTTAATGCATGCACTTTTTTATAGTTACTGAGGTGTTGCGCTAAGATATCCGCGACATGATGCATTGCTGCCATCTTAATCCTCCTCCCACGCAGCCATTAAATCATGGCTACTATGTGCCATCTCTGACAACCAATGCAAATAACGCTCTGTCGTACGAATACTCGTATGTCCGAGCTGCTTTTGTAACTGATGAAGCGGCATACCAGCTTCAATTTGATGTGTAGCATAAGCATGACGCAAGCTATGCGCGGATACATTTTTTGCAATTTCAGCCCGTGCTACCGCACGTTTTAATCCACGACTAAACGTTTTTGCATCAATCGCTTTTTCTTTATCCCAGTTGGTACAAAACAGTATTCTGCCAAGGGAAAAGCCTGCTATGTAAGCGTTTAACCGCCTTGCTGCACTTTTAGGTAATATGACACGACGGTCTTTATTGCCTTTTCCTGCTCTAACCCATAGGCAGTCTTGGCTAAATTCAATATCAACAACCCGTAAATTCAGTAATTCACTTATTCTGAGTCCACAGCCATAGCAAATACAAAGCATGACTTTTTGTTGTGCAGATGCCATATTTAAGAACAGGCGATGAACCTCATCTCGTGTTAGCAGTATCGGTATTTTATGTGCTTTTTAGGCAATACAATATCAATATTAAATGAACGCTGTAGTACATATTTATATAAAAAGTTAACGGCATTGAGTTTTACTGCAATCGTTGCACGCGACAAATGCTGTGTTAGGTTTACATACCTAAAATACGCTTCAAGCTCTTCTTTATTAATTAAGTCAGGCGATTTATCGTAGTAATTAGCTAACTGAGCAAGTGCATTTATATAAGATTCTTCGGTACGTGGTGAGTAGCCTCTTAAACGGATCTCGTCTGTGACGCGTTGTCTTAATGGGGTCATTGGTTTTCTCCGGTGAATAGGGGGAAGTCCCAATGACAAGTGTGGCAATTATGCTAGAGGTTGCTAGCTCCGCGTAGCGGCTTTGTTCAACAACTTTGTATACGGCATTTGTCGTTTTATAAACCGACAAATGTCCATATATTACGTTGTATCTATTCTAGCCACGAAATAGTTCTATTTAAACAAATGGTTAATATTGAGCCGGTTTTTATAATTGTAGAAATATACCAAAATGGTAGAGATCTGTAATATTGGACAAAATAAAAATCACTGTCTGTATTTACAGCATTTATTAACCTAGGTAACCACCTAAATTAATAACACAAGACGGTGTCATTAATAACAAGTACTGACTAGCTACTTATCGCTCATTACTGCCTGTTTAATAAAATAAACCTATTCATTAAACCTATAAACACACACCAACGATGACAGTACCGATTAGTGAAAATATAATGGTTTATTAATACAAAATTGCACGTTATTGTTTAGTGCTTAACACTAAAAAATGATAAATAAATGGCTTTTTATATTCTGGCATTGTCAATATTATGCGTTTTTTCTCGCCGCAATATTTTTATAATGCAACAGCCCCTTTGGCACTGCTTGATGGTTTTGAGTGTTATAAGCGCTTATGCTGAAGGTTATATAAATTTATATGCACTGCTGAGTACTGGGCTTTATGTTGCTTTATATCACTGTGCGATAAATACAAAGCGGGCAATAATACGCGCTATATTAAGCACTGTTTTTGTTATTACCTCATTGGCATTGGCACTTCATTGGGTTCCTGGTTTTAACAATCTCCCTATTGTTATAAATGAGCGTATTACCAGCGATGCGATTGCTTTTACCCTTTATGCTAATTTTGATAAGGCAATGGCTGGGTTATTTCTTTGTGCTTACTTTTTTTCGAACTTAGATTCAAGTAAAAAACCTTTAAAAACAGCTCCTAAAAATCCTGATTTACTAGGGGCTGTTGATCTTTGTAGTATATATATTAATCAGCCCACATTGGTAGCCACATCATAGTAAATGCTAAAGCGAGCATGGAATGATAATTCCGTTCAAGCTTTTCATACCTTGTAGCTATCCCTCTATATTGTTTGATCCGACCAAAGGCATTCTCAACTAAGTGCCTATATTTGTACATGCACCAGTCAATATCTTCATTACCCACTAAACTGTTATCCTTGCGTGGAATAACGGGTGTAGCGCTATTATCACGAATAAACTCTCTTAGTTTTTCACTATCGTAGCCTTTATCTGCGACAACCACATTACTCGTTGGGCAATTGTCTACAAGTGACTCTGCATGGACGATATCATGCGTATTTCCACAGGATAATTCATAATAAACAGGCAATCCTCCGCTATCTACTGCAAGATGAATTTTAGTCGAATTGCCACCTCGACTCTTACCGATTGATTCATTGCCAGCGGTTCTTGCACCGCAACTATGCTGGTGAGCCCTGACAATACTGCCATCAATAAAGATCCAATCCATATCAGCATAGTGGGATAACACACGAAATAATTCATTCAAAATATCTTTTTTGGACCATAAATTAAATCGTCTATAGATAGCACTCCACGAGCCGAAATAAGACGGTAAATCTCGCCAAGGAATACCGGTACGCATCTTATAGAGTATGCCTTCGAGCGTTTTTCTATGCTCAGGCTTATTATAAATTCGACCACTTAAGTGCATTACTTTTGATAAGACATTCCATGTCGCGTCTGTTAACATTAATCTTGGCATGAGGGTTCGGTGTAACGTTTTTTAGCGAATTCAATTATACCTTATCCTCATGCTGTTTGTTTTTTATACCGCAAAGATCAACACGCCCTA
>NZ_AUTQ01000180.1 GCF_000498095.1 Pseudoalteromonas sp. TB64 | reverse complement strand
AAGAAGCCCACTTAGCTCACCAGTCTCAGCAATAGCGCGATAATAAGCAGCTTGAGAGAATGATAGTGCTATATTTATATTGTAACTCTCCATCGCTGTGGGCACTAAAGTATTCTACTGCGCGCACCGACTTCACATTGTAGAGACCCCCAATCTAACGGTTCGGGCTTTTTTACGTCTGCAGAAAAGTGAAATGTGGGGGGATAACGCACAAATCACACCTTACACTCTCATTAATATCCCTTATTTCATTCGATTACAGTTCATGAACCACTTTCAATAAGTCCACTTAGCTCACCAGTCTCAGCAATAGCACGATAATAAGCAGCTTGAGAGAATGATAGTGGTGTATTTACACTGTGGCTCTCCACCGCTTTGGGCACTAAAGCATTCTACTGCGCGCACCGAGTTTACATTGTAGAGACCCCGAATTTAACGGTTCGGGCTTTTTTACGTCTGCAGAAAAATGAAGTTTGGGTGAATAACGTATAGCTCACGTCATGCACTCCTATTCATAGCCATTACATTCCCTATTTAATAAACAATGTTGTTACATCTCCTTCTCACACTTACTTTATTGGGTTTTATTCTTGTGAATAAGGTGCAGTTTATTAAGATTATATTTTTGAATTGCAAAGTCGTATCGTACATAAGGCGACTGCCTTACAAGTTCGGTCAGTTTTTAGCGCTGTGCTTACTGTAATTAAGAGGAGCGCCTGTGAATTGATTTATCCTCTAAGCCTAATAACCGTAATTCTAGGTAATTAGAGATCCATTTGTTAGCACCACTTCGGGTAATATTGCTTATGCTATTATCTTCATAAAATAATGATATGAAAGCAATCACATTCGTTTACGTGTATTTTTCGGAGAGGCTTAATATTTACTGTAATAGCTGTAAATTCACAATTAATTGATACGTTATTTTATGTGGTATCTATTAGATCAGATGTTTAAGTGAGCTGATATTACATAGCAATTTCGACATGCTTTTATAGAAAGTCATACATAATTCTATCTTCATATTGTCTGCCAAGCCTATTTGAGCTCATTAGTTTTATAGATAGAGGTTTAACTGTGGTGGTATCTATCTTTGATGGTAATAAAAAGATAGATAATAGATATGTAAAAATAATCTTGCGTAGTTATAAGTGAAATGCGAATTATTAAAATCGCAGGGCTATTATAGACAGCAAATAGTCCGTTGAAATTATGCTTGTGCGTAGTTTGACTTATCCCCTAGCCATCTATGAATTAAGGGATCTACATGTTGAGGGTATTGCTTTAACATTTGCTGCGCGATAGGTCTTACTTGATTAAGTGTTTGTTTGTCGCGTGTTAAATCCGCAATTTTAAATTCCGCTAAACCAGTTTGTTTTGTACCAAGAACTTCGCCTGGTCCGCGTATTTCTAAATCACGCTCAGCTATAACAAAGCCATCGTTACTATCTCTTAGTACTCCTAGCCGTTTTTGAGCTGTATGAGATAATGGGGCGTGGTATAAAAGTACGCAATGGGATGCTATAGCGCCACGACCGACTCGACCGCGTAGCTGGTGTAATTGTGCTAAACCTAGGCGCTCAGGGTTTTCTATAATAATTAAACTCGCATTAGGAACATCCACACCAACCTCGATAACAGTTGTCGCTACTAATACATGTATATTTCCGGCTTTGAACTCACTCATTATTGCTTGTTTTTCAGCTGACTTCATTCGTCCATGAACCAAGCCTACGTTGAGCTCGGGTAATGCTTCTTTTAATTGCAGCGCGCTGTCTTCAGCTGCCTGGCATTGAAGTACTTCAGATTCATCAATAAGTGTACACACCCAATAAACTTGACGACCTTGTTCGTGGCACGCTAATTTAACGCGAGCTATAATGTCGTCTCTGCGTGTATCAGGAAGTGCAACAGTTGTTATTGGTGTACGACCTGGTGGTAATTCATCTATTACAGAGGTTTCTAAGTCAGCATAAGCTGTCATTGCGAGTGTGCGCGGTATAGGTGTTGCTGTCATAACCAATTGGTGAGGGTAACAATCCTCAAATTTACCTTTTTCGCGTAGTGATAGGCGTTGGTGAACACCAAAGCGATGTTGCTCATCAATAATTATAAGTACCAAGTTATTAAACTTTACTTCATCTTGAAATAAAGCGTGAGTACCTACAATCATTTGGGCCTCCCCAGAGGCTATTTTTTCAAGCGTTGCTACGCGTTCTTTACCTTTTGTCTTACCGCCAAGCCAAGCAACTGTGATACCTAATTGATTAAACCACGTTGTAAAATTAACTCCATGTTGCTCTGATAATATTTCAGTCGGTGCCATCAAGGCAACTTGAAAGCCTTGAGCAATGGCTGTTAATGCGCTAAGTGCAGCGACAAGTGTTTTGCCTGAGCCAACATCACCTTGTACTAAACGCATCATTGGATAAGCATGTTGCATATCACCTTTAATTTCTGCTACTACGCGACTTTGTGCGTTTGTTGGTGCAAAAGGGAGTTGCTCTAAAAATTGGCTTTCTAATATGTTTATTGGATTTAGAGCTACCGCTTTGACTTGCTGCCCTTGTTCTCGCACTTTTAATAAACTGAGGTTTTGTGCAAGCAACTCTTCAAATACTAAGCGTTGCTGAGCAGTGTGAGTTCCTTGCTCTAGTGCTGTTACATCAATATTATTTGGTGGACGATGAAGTAATAATAACGCATCGCTTAACGCCATGTTTGATGGCTGCCATTTCGTAGGAAGTAATTCTTCTACTGAATATTTGTTTAGTAAATCAATTGCCTGTTCGCTTAAAGCTCTAATCGATAGTTGTTTTAAGCCTTCAGTTGTTGAATAAACAGGCGTTAATGTTGTGGCGATAGGTTGTTCGTTAATAGTATCGCTGATGCTATATTCAGGATGGCTCATTTCAAGACCAACGCGTCCGCGACGAACCTCGCCGAAACAGCGTATAATTTTGCCTGCACTGAGCGCATTTTTTTGTGCTGCGGTAAAATTAAAAAATCTAAGCGTAAGCCTACCTGTTCCATCGTTTATTTGGCATACAAGCATTCGCTTTTTACCAAAAGTGATTTGGCTTGTTTCAACTGTAGCCTCTACGCTAACGTGACTATGAATGGCTAACTCGTTTATTGCATATAAGCGAGTGCGATCTTCGTATCGAAGTGGTAAATGAAAGAGCATATCTTGTACAGTAATAATACCTAGCTTTAATAGACGTTCGGCCATTTTTGGACCGACCCCTTTAAGTTCTGTTATAGGGTATTGGCTTAAGCTAGGTTTAGACAAAATAGACTCAATTTTTAATTATTTAGTGGATTAAGTGTACTTACAGAGTGTAAGTGCATCAAGTGTGTTTTAAAGCTTGCCAAAATTGTTCATCAGCAACAATTTCGCCGTTTTCATCAAGTGCAGGATAAGGTAATTTTTTTTGTTTACACTGCCTTGCAATAATAGGGTGGCAACCTTCAAAATAAAGTGGGTGCTTAACTTCTGCACTAAGCATATCCCTATTATATAAACCAGCAAGTTCACGTTGACGTTGTGCTTCAAATAATATTAGTGCAGCAGCCACCGAAACATTCAGTGATTGCACCATACCTTGCATAGGAATAATAATATTTTGATCGGCATATTCTAAGGCTTTTTCTGATATCCCCGTTTTTTCTTGTCCAACAATAATTGCAGTAGGTTTGGTGTAATCTACTTCTCTAAAATCAACCGCATCTTCTGAAAGGTGAGTCGCTAGGATTTGTATCTCGGGATTGCGCTCACGCATTGCCATAACCGCGTCATCTATATTTCTATGTAGATGAGTCTCTAGCCAGTTTTTACTGCCACCTGAAGTATTATTAGTTAGCCATTTTTGTTTTTCTGGCCATACAGCATGTACGTGGTGGCAGCCAACGGCATCTGCACTTCGAACGATTGCAGATAAGTTATGGTGTTTATGCACGTCTTCTAAGCATACTGTTAGGTCTGTTTGACGACGTGAAAGTACGTCTTCGATTCTTTGATAGCGAGTTTGCTGCATGGTGATCCTCTTTTTTAGGTAATTATACGAGATTTTTACTATTAAGGCATTACCGTACGGCTAATTGGATTTTGTAGTGATATAAGCGTTTCTGTTGATTGAATAGCTTCAATTGCCTGTATTTTATTAATGAGAACATCTTGTAGGTGGTCAATTGACTTTGCCATTACTTTAATAAAAATACTGTAGTTGCCAGTTGTGTAATAAGCTTCTACAACTTCTTCAAGTGCTTCTAGTTTTATTAATGTTTGTGGATAGTCGCGTGCGTTATTTAAGTTAATACCTATAAAACAACATACATCATAACCTAATTGCTTTGTGCTAATAGTGAGTTGTGTGCCGGTTATGATCCCTGCCTGTTTCATTTTTTCTATACGAACATGAATTGTACCTGCGCTTACGCTGAATCTTTTCGCGAGTTCTGCATAAGGTGTACGTGCATTTGCCATTAATGCATGCAATATCTGTTTATCGAGATTATCGATTTGATAATTTTCCATTATTTTTCGTTTGTAAAATTATTGAATGTAGGGTTTTTATACCATTAAATTGATTGTTTTTGTATGTTAAAGCTATTTTTGTTGTGGGATATTGAATTAATACTGTAAATCGTTACATTAACCTCATTAAGATGCCTTGTTGAGTGTCTTTTATCAATTAAGCAAGTAACAATAACTGGGAATGAGGCCAATTATTATGAGTTCACACTATGTGCAGCAACAGCAGCAAATAAGTAAAGTTAAGCAATTTTTTTCACAGCAACTAGAAACCCAGCTTGGACTCATTGAGGTTCAAGCCCCAATTTTGGCTAAAGTGGGCGACGGCACGCAAGATAACTTAAGCGGCCATGAAAATGCAGTTGCTGTAAAGGTAAAAGCTATAGCAGATAGTCAATATGAAGTAGTGCACTCACTGGCTAAATGGAAACGTAAAACACTAGCAACTTATGGCTTTTCGGCTGGTGAAGGTATCTATACTCAAATGAAAGCGCTACGTCCTGATGAAGATACATTAAGCCCTATTCATTCTGTTTATGTTGATCAGTGGGATTGGGAAAAAGTAATTAGCGAAAGTACTGAGCGTTCGCTGACTACATTAAAGCAAACCGTTCAATCTATTTATAAAGGAATTAAAGAAACAGAAGCCTTCGTAAGTGAATCTTATGGTTTAACTTCATTTTTACCTGCTGATATTAAATTTGTACACAGTGAAGAGTTACGCAAAATGTATCCTGACTTTAATGCTAAGCAACGTGAAAAGGCAATAGCACAAGAGTATGGCGCTGTATTTTTAATAGGGATTGGTGGTGTGTTAGGTGACGGCAAAATCCATGATGTAAGAGCGCCAGATTATGATGATTGGTCTACACCTACGTGCGATCAATATATGGGATTAAATGGCGATATTTTAGTGTGGAACCCAGTGCTCGAAGATGCCTTTGAAATATCTTCGATGGGTATACGTGTAAACCCTGATGTTTTAAAAGCACAATTAAGTATTACAGGCGATGAAGATCGATTAGAGTTTGATTGGCATAAAGCTTTATTACAAAGTAAATTCCCACAAACAATTGGCGGCGGTATAGGTCAGTCACGATTAGCTATGTTACTGCTTCAAAAGCAACATATTGGGCAGGTACAAGTAGGTGTATGGTCAAGTCAGACTTACGACACCGTGAGTGGTTTATTGTAGATTTTATTAAGCCTTAATAGAGTGCTCTGTGAAGCACTCTATTAATTAGTGAGTTTTAAATTCTACCTCGATTTTATTGTTTATAAGCTTTACGTTACATGGAGGGTAATTACGGGTTGTTTTAAGAGCTTTGTCAAAAATATGAATTTCGACTCCAGAGTGCAAAACTGTATTCACGGCTAGATTAGTATCACTAAGTAAGTCGTGCAGATCGTGATCTAGATTTGAAAGGCGTTTCTCTAATTGTTCTGCTTGTTGGCAGTAGTGTAACTGGGTCGCACCAATTTTTGTGATTAGCAAACTTTTCTTTTCAGTGTCTTTTACTTGATCTGCTTTTTCTAGAGCTATTTGAAGAGTATCTAGTTGCTGATCTGTTTTTGCTAAATCTTTAAAGCAGTTATCTGTATCTGCTGTTATTTCAGCACCGGAGGCTGCTAAGTTTATTACCATTTTAGCACCAGACTCATTACCAATTTCGCCTGCAATAAGCGTCGTTGCATCTAGTATTTCACCACCAAATATTTTACCTTTAGGTAAATCTGTTTGTCCAACTTGTAGTAACCGCTTTGCTTTCATTATGCAGTGGCTTGTTTGGCGTTCAATAAATATATTACACGCTTCTATATAGCAATATTGTGAATGGGAGATGTGGACATCACCAGCACATATTAATTTACAAGAGAGTGACTTATCATCTTTTTGATGGCCAATAATACCTTGTTTTACCGTTATATTGCCGCCAGCAGTAAGTTCACCAGATTCTACAGTGCCAAAAATAGTAATATCGCCTTTAGCAGTTACTTTCATCCCTGGGTCTATATTACGAGTAACAATAACGCTACCTTCAAAATCTATATGACCACTTTTTACGCTCACATCCGATATTGTAAAAATGTCATCTACTCGCATACCATTATTTATCTCAACCGGTACTCCAGAAATAGTAGACACTAGCTCCATTGGATTGAGTTTAGATATTTCAGTGCCTTCACCCGCAACGAGTTGTTTATTATCACCTGGCTTGGCTGGTAATATGTCTCCTACAACAGTAAAACCTTCTTTTCCTGGGGTTGCTGGCTGTTGACGTATGAGCACAGCACCAGGCTCTACACTTGCGAGCTTGCCAAAATCTCGCATATCAACACTACCATCTTCTTTTAATTGAGGAGCCTTTAGACGGTCTTTAAGCGTTTTTACTGTTGCTATGAGCTTAGTGGCTAAACCATCACTCGGTAAACGGCCTTTAGCAATAACACCTTTTACTACACTACCTGCAGCGGCTTCGAGTTGTTTATCGAGGATTTGTTCTAAAAATGCTTGCTTATAGCCACGGACTATTCCTGCTTTGACTAGCTGTTTTTTAGCATCTTCTAAGTTCAGTATTTTACCACCTTGTGCAACGGTAAGCTCACCAGTAGCAAGCATTTTGTCGTCGCTAATAGTTACGCTTAATGTAGCGTTATGCTTATTGGCAACAACTAAAACAGACTTACTACTTCCACTTTTAAAAAAGTCATTAATAGCATTATGATCTATTTTGCAATTACAGAAGGTCGACTTTTCGAGAGCTTCAAGCACAAATGCAGCACTTGGAGGGGCGTGTTTACTTACATCAAGTAAAACATTTCCATTATTGGCAAGCTTAAACACTAGTTAATCCTTTTCTACTACTTAAGTTAAATTTTTATTAACAGCACAATTATAGAGTGCTAGAAATTTACTTTTGAGTCAAGAAATCAAGAAAAACAAAATGATATATAAAGTAGGGGAAGTATGAGCTATAGCGCAGGTCTATAGCTCATAAACACATTAGTTAGTTGAAGGTAATTCCATAATGCCATCAATCTCAACTTGCACGCCTTTAGGTAATGCACGAACACCAATCGCAGCGCGTGCTGGATATGGTTGCTTAAAGTACTGGCTCATTACTTCGTTAACAACAGCAAAGTTAGATAAATCAGTAAGATAAATATTAACTTTGACTAGGTCATGTATTTGACCGCCAGCTTCTTCACACACTGCAGCTATATTTTTAAATACTTGGTGTGTTTGTTCGCCAAAGTCTTCTGAAATAACTTCCATTGTTTCAGGAACTAATGGAATTTGACCTGATAAATAAACAGCAGTACCTACTTTAACTGCTTGGCTGTATGTGCCAATAGCTGCAGGTGCTTTGTCGGTAGAGATAAATGCTTTATTCATGTTTTTCCTATTTTATTTTTTACGATAGACTTTTTGCACATCAGGCATAACACGAATTTTACGCATAATGTTAGCAACATGGACACGGTTTTTAACGGTGACTCCTAGATCTATCACGTATAAATTACTTTCTTTTTCATCGGTAGCTATTTCCACAATGTTGGCTTGGGTTGTAGCAACAACATTAGTTAATTTGGCTAGAGCACCTTGATGATTAATTATTTCAACTCTAAGAGCTGCAATATATTCTTTCTCTGGGTTATCGTCCCATTTTACAACTAAGTATTTAGAACGCTCATTTTCCCAACCTCGAATGTTTTTACATTCTTGCCTGTGAACAGTTAATCCTTTGCCTTGGCTTATATGTGCGGTTATTGCATCCCCAGGTACTGGGCGACAACATTTAGAGTAATTAACTAACATGCCTTCGGTTCCAATAATGGTCGCTTTGGCTTGGTTTGTCATATCGGTTAAGTCGTCACTATCGTTTTGCAGCAAACGCTTAGCAATTAGCATACTCATTAAATTACCAGAACCAATTTCAACTAATAACTCAAGTAATGTAGAAAGCTCATGTTCTTCGAGTACTCTTACTATATTTTCATCAGGTATATTATCAAATTTATTTTCGCCAAGTGCTGAATCCAGTAAGCGTCTGCCTAATAACATTGCTTCTTCGTGATGCTGGCTTTTAAGGTAGTTACGAATCCCTAATCGTGCTTTGCCTGTCACAATAAAGTTAAGCCAAGTAGCATTAGGGTGGGCCCCTGAGCTAGTTATTACTTCTATTGTTTGACCGGTATCAAGTGCTTTACTTAAAGGATAAGGTTTGCGGTTTACTCTTGCTCCAACACAGGTGTTACCTACATCAGTATGTACAGCGTAAGCAAAATCGACAGCAGTAGCACCCATTGGTAATTCTACAATACGACCATCTGGCGTAAATACGTAAATTTCTTCTGGGAATAATTCGGTTTTTACGTTCTCAATAAACTCAAAAGACGAACCAGCACTTTGCTGTAGTTCTAGTAAACTTTGCATCCATTGTCGAGCGCGTTGCTGAGATGTATTACCTGCACCGTCACCTGATTTTTTATACATCCAATGCGCTGCGACACCTTTATCTGCCATATGATCCATATCGTGAGTACGAATTTGAATTTCAACAGGTATACCGTGTGGGCCAACTAAAGAAGTATGAAGTGACTGGTAACCATTTGTTTTTGGTACTGCTATATAGTCTTTAAAACGTGTTTCAATTGGTTTATAAAGGCTATGTGCAACGCCAAGTACGCGATAGCAAGTATCCATAGATTCAACGGCTATTCTAAAAGCATAAATGTCCATTACTTCGTTAAATAACAGCTCTTTATTTAGCATTTTTTTATAAATGCTATAAATATGTTTTTCACGACCAGATACAGTTGCATTTATACCTGATTCTTTAAGACGAGCTTCTATTTCATTTTGAATATTAGAAATAACTTCTTTACGATTACCACGAGCTTTAGCCACTTCTGATTTAAGTGCACGATGACGCATAGGGTATAAAGCTTGAAAACCCAAGTCTTCAAGCTCATTTTTAATATCGTGAATACCCAAACGGTTTGCAATTGGCGCGTATATTTCTAATGTTTCTCGAGCAATACGACGGCGTTTATCGGGACGTAATGCTCCCAATGTACGCATATTATGAGTTCGGTCAGCGAGTTTAATTAAAATAACCCTAATATCTTGGGTCATTGCCATAATCATTTTTCGATAGTTTTCAGCTTGGAATTCTTTTTTATCTTTAAAGCTAAGCTTATCGAGTTTACTTACACCCTCAACTAGTTCTGCAACCGTTTCCCCAAAAATTTCTGCTAAATCTTGTTGGCTAAAGTCAGTATCTTCAATTACGTCATGCATTAATGCAGCCATGAGTGTTTCATGATCGAGATGCATACCAGCAAGAATTTGGGTTACTTCAACAGGATGGGTAATGTAAGGTTCGCCACTTGAGCGCGTTTGACCCTCGTGAGCCTCTCGGGCTACCACGTAAGATTTTTGTACTAACTCTACTTCAGCAGCAGGCAAGTATTCTGAAATTTTCTTTTTAAGACCTTCAAAAAGATACATTTACACTCCAATGTTCTAGTGAAGTAAATTAGGTAAGTTACGAATATACGATGAATAGAGGATATTGCCAACGACTATAGTAGAAATACTGTGTCGTTGGCTAAAATCAAACCGGGAGGTTGATTATTGATTACCGCCAACGATGGCAGCAACAGCAGCTAATTCAGCCGCTTCTTGATGTTGTTGTTCTTCACGGTCAATTAAGTCCATTGATGAACTATCAACTAAACCTAATTCAATTTCACGTAAAGCAACTACTGTTGGTTTATCGTTTTCAGGGTCTACTAGTGGAGTTTTACCACCAACAGCAAGTTGGCGGGCACGACGAGCCGCAACTAAAATTAAGTCAAAACGATTACCAACTGCATCTACTGCATCTTCAACTGTTACGCGGGCCATCTCAGCACTCCAAAATAATTTAAAAGCAAAGACGTAGTTTACTGCAAGCAGCAAGTTTCGCCAATAGCTAGTGGTCAATTTTTATTAGTTTTACAAGCCTAAAGCTAATTTAAATAAGTCTAAACTATTTAAGGAGGCTATTTAGTAAATCTTGATGGCGAAGAGTTTGCGCTTTTAATGTTAAACGCTGTGCCATAACAATCGTTTCTATGTCTGCAAGTGCTGTATCAAAATCATCATTCACAATAACAAAGTCATATTCATTGTAATGTGATGTTTCTGATTGTGCTTTTGCCATACGAGAAGCAATAACTTCAGCAGAGTCCTGACCTCGGTTATTTAATCGTTGTTCAAGTTCTGCTTTAGAGGGAGGCAGAATAAAAATAGTTTGAACGCTTGGCATAATTTTACGTACTTGTTGCGCACCTTGCCAATCAATATCTAAAAAAACATCTATACCAGCATTAAGTTGTGACTCAATCGCTTGCTTTGATGTGCCATAGTAATTATCAAATACTTGAGCCCATTCAAAAAAATCATCTTGAGAAATAAGCGTCTTAAATTCATCAGTTGACGAAAAATGATAGTGCACGCCATGATTCTCACCAGGGCGAGGAGAGCGAGTGGTATGCGATACTGATACTTTTATATCTGCATGTTTTTTTAATAACGCATTAATTAAGCTTGATTTACCTGCGCCTGATGGCGCTGACAAAATAAATAGATTTCCGCGAGTTTGTGCCATATTTATCTCTACCTAAAAATAAACAGGCTTGAGTTACAAATAACTCAAGCCTTCAATAACTACATTGTACTTTATTTCACTAATTATGCTCAAGTGAGCTACAACAGCGTTATGTGTTATTCAATGTTTTGAATTTGAATTTGAATATTGAATGGCTAATTTAACCTTTTATTTATCAGTTGCTTGGTCCGCTTTTGTTGTCTGGTTAATGCTTTTGGTAACCACTATGGTAACCACTTGGTTTGTGATTTAATCTTTTACTTAAATATTTGTATGAGTATAAATTAAGAGAAACCGATCTACGTAGTAAAACTTACAATCAGCATCTAATGTTATGAGTTAGTGCTCTTGTGAATAATATAAGTTAGTTCTCTTCACTACTCAACATAAAGTGTGTCGATATGAGACATATGTTCATTACATAACCTTTGCCCCATAATCTTAATTTGTATATTATCTCAACTAATAAGAACAATGGATTAGCTGTATAGTTATTACTAATATGGCTTGGCAGGGAATAGTATGTCGTTACCAGACTACCAATCATTTATGACCCCATTACTGCAATGTTTAGCTAATGGCAAAACCGTAAAGCTCAAAGAGATTGAGGCAAACGTTTATCAAAGTCTGGACTTATCGGCAGAGCAGCTTAAACAGCGTATTCCTAGTGGAAAGCAAACTTATGCTTACCATCGTTTGGGGTGGGCTAAAACATACTTAGTACAAGCAGGTTTAATTGAACAGCCTAAAAGAGCCTTTTGCAAAATTACGGACAAAGGGTTAGCTGCCATACAAGCTGGCGAACTAATCAATAACCAGTATTTAAGCCAATACTCTGAGTTTTTAGATTTTAAAACCCGCGCTAAGGACACTAGCGACTCACTAGATGAAAACACCACCAGCTTAGTAAATAGCAACTCACACAAAACACCAGAAGAGCTTATAGAAGCCGCAGTAGAAACACTCAACACTAACTTAAGTGACGAAATACTACAGGCAGTGCTTTCGGCCTCACCTGCATTTTTTGAAAACCTTGTAGTCGATTTAATGCTAGCTATGGGCTACGGCGGCTCACGCAAAGATGCAGGGCAAGCTACGCAATATACTCAAGAAGGTGGCATTGATGGCGTAATAAAAGAAGATAAACTCGGCCTCGAAATGATATATTTACAGGCTAAGCGCTACACCAATAAAACAGTGGGTAGACCAGACATACAAGCCTTTGCGGGTGCACTTGATATGCACCGCGCTAAAAAGGGTGTATTCATTACCACCAGCGGCTTTAGTAAAGATGCACTGGAATATGTAGGCTTAATTGAAAAGCGCATAGTGCTTGTAGATGGTAAACAACTTACAGAGCTAATGCTTACTCATAATTTAGGCGTTAGCACTAAACAAGTATTTGAAGTAAAAGCGCTTGATAGCGACTACTTTATTGAAGATTAATAAGTATGCTCGGCGTGCTAGTAGAAATTTCTACACAACCAATTAAGAGAACACACAACAATGGTTCAACAACACCAACAAGAATTAAAAAAGCAACTTTGGAACATAGCAAACAGTTTACGTGGCAACATGTCTGCTGATGACTTTCGCGATTACATACTTGGGCTTATTTTTTATAAATATCTGTCTGATAAGCTCAACACTTATGCCGTTCAGTTACTAAGTGAAGATGGCATTGCATTTGCTAAAATTGACGAAACAACAGCAGAGGGTCAAGAGTATTTAGAGGCAGTAAAAGAAGAGGCGCTTGATAAGTTAGGCTACTTTTTAAAGCCAGCAGAGCTTTTCCATGTACTTGCTGAGCGCGGCGCTAACAACATGTTTATTTTAGACGATGTAACCAACGTACTTAACCATATTGAACAAAGCACGATGGGCGCAGATAGCGCCGACGATTTTAACGGCTTGTTTGACGAGCTAGACCTAACCTCTAACAAGTTAGGCAAAACACCGGATTCGCGTAACAAGTTAATAGCCAAAGTATTAGAGCACCTTGATAACATCGACTTTCACCTAGAAAGCAGCGAAATAGACATACTTGGCGACGCTTACGAATACCTTATTGGTATGTTTGCCAGCGGCGCGGGTAAAAAAGCAGGCGAGTTTTATACGCCGCAAATGGTGTCAAAGTTACTGGCAAAATTAGTCACCTTAAATAACCCGCATATTAAATCGGTTTACGACCCTACGTGTGGCTCTGGCTCATTGTTGTTACGAGTTGCTAAAGAGGCCAATAATCCTGATTTAAAATTTTACGGCCAAGAACAAAATCCAAGTACGTATAACCTAGCGCGTATGAACATGATTATGCACGACGTGCATTACACCAAGTTTGATATTCAAAACGACGACACGCTAGAAGTGCCCGCACACTTTGAGCAACGCTTTAGTGCTGTAGTTGCTAACCCGCCTTTTTCTGCTGATTGGTCTGCTAACCCGCTACACATGAATAACGAGCGCTTTGCCGACTACGGTAAGCTGGCACCAAAGGGCAAAGCCGATTTTGCTTTTGTACAACACATGATCCACCAGCTTGACGACAACGGCACAATGGCGGTGGTATTACCGCACGGCGTGTTATTTCGTGGTGCTGCCGAAGGGCATATACGCAAACACCTAATTAAAGAAAAAAACTACCTTGATATGGTAATCGGCTTACCTGCTAATATATTTTTTGGCACGTCTATACCTACCTGTGTGTTGGTGCTAAACAAACACCGTAAAGCCGACGACAACGTGTTGTTTATAGACGCCAGTAATCACTTTGAAAAAGGCACTAACAACAACGTAATGAGTGAGGAAGACTTGCAACGGATTTTAGATGCCGTAAGCAAACGCGAATTCATTGATAAATACGCCTTTACCGCAACACAGGCAGATTTAGCTGAAAACGACTACAACCTTAATATACCTCGTTATGTAGACACCTTTGAGGAAGAAGAGCTTGTTGATTTGAGTGAAGTTGCTAAACAGCTGATCACAAATGATAAAGCGATGCTTGAAACAGATAAAACGATTGCTGGTTTTTGCGATGAGTTAGGGATTGAAGTGCCGTTTGGGATAGTGAAATGAGCGCAGTAATACCTAAATTTAGGTTTCAATGTTTTCAAAGTGACTGGAGTGAAAATAAACTATCTCACTTCTGCTATATAAACCCGCCTAAACCTATTGAGCCAGTTGATGGTAAGATTTCATTTATACCTATGAATGCAGTAACAGAAGAAGCGAAGCTTTCTTATTCTGAAACTGTTTCGTACAAGAGCTATTGCAAAGGCTTTACAGGTTTTCAAGATGGGGATGCGATTTTTGCTAAAATCACACCTTGTTTTGAAAATGGTAAAGGAGCTTTATTACAAGGGCTTGTTAATGGTGTCGGTTTCGGTAGCACTGAATTCCATGTTCTAAGAGCAAAAGAAGGTAGCTCACCATCATTTATACATTATTTATTGAATACACCTAAGTTTCGTTTTGTTGGTGAACGGAATATGCAAGGTTCAGCAGGACAGAAACGTGTTACTACAGATTATTTACGAGCATATAAAGTTTACTTTCCTAAGTCGAACTTAGAACAACAAAAAATTGCTGACTTTCTTACTTCTGTAGATACTAAAATCAGCCAGCTAACTGAAAAGTACCGCCTATTAAAAGACTACAAAAAAGGTGTAATGCAACAGATTTTTAGCCAACAAATCCGCTTTAAAGACGATGATGGAAACGCTTTTCCTGAATGGAATACACATGAATTAGCTATGCTTTCTGAATCAGGTATCTCCAATGGAGTTTTTAATGACCCTAAAAAGGTAGGAAAAGGCTTCCGATTGATTAATGTAAAAGATATGTATAAAGGTGATTCAATTGAATATTCTGAATTAACTCTTTTGGATCTAGAGCCAAAACTATTTGAAAAAAACAAAGTCAAATACGGAGACATATTCTTCACTCGATCTTCAATCGTTCCCATAGGAATTGCTTTTAGTAATGTTAATTTATCTGAGAAAGAAGATATAACCTTTGATGGGCATTTAATGAAAATAAGCCCTAACAAGAAGCTTGTTGATCCTCTTTTTCTTGCATATTACCTCAGAAGTCACGCTCCACGTAAAGCATTAGTTTCTCGAGGTAAGCAAAGCACTATGACTACTATTTCTCAAGATGATATTAAAGATATTAAATTAAATATGCCAGCTTTAAAAGAACAAAAAAAAATAGCGCAGTTCTTACAATCGCTCGATAAAAAAATAAACGCTGTTAATGAGCAAAGAGAACACACTAAGCTATTTAAAAAAGCCTTACTACAGCAAATGTTTGTGTGAGAAATAATGACTAATAAAATTAACGACAACCCAATGGCGAACATTATTGATATTCAAACTTTGCAAGAAAGCGTAGAGGTTGAGTGCAAGCTTGCTGGTGGCCGCGACGGCCATGGTGCAGTGCCTAACGATATGTGGGAAACCTATAGCGCGTTTGCAAATACCCGTGGTGGCTTAATTTTATTAGGCATTAAAGAAAAAAAAGGCAGGTTTACAGTTGAGGGTATAACAAACCCAGCGCCGCTAATTAAGAATATTTGGGATACGGTTAACAATCCCAATAAAGTGAGTATTAATTTGCTCAGCGAAAGCGACGTGCGCATTGAAACACTTGAAGGTAAGTCGGTTATTGCGATTACTGTACCGCGCGCCCCGCGCGAAAGCCGACCTGTATTTATAAATGCAAACCCGCTTAATGGGACTTATCAGCGCCGTTACGAGGCCGACCAAAAGTGCTTGCCACCGGCAGTAAATAAAATGCTGGCAGAGCAAGAAGAAGTGCGCGACAACCGTATTTTAGAGCATTTTACCCTTGATGACATAGACCCCGAAAGCCTGCGTATTTACAGGCAGATGTTTGTTGATGCCAAGCCACAACACCCTTTTTTAGAATTGAGCGACCAAGAGTTTTTGCGCTCAATTCGTGGCTGGCAAAAAGACCGCGCAACAGGTAAAGCGGGTTTAACCCTTGCTGGCTTAGTGATGTTTGGTAAGTGGGATGCCATTCAAGATGCGCTGCCTAGTTTTGCACTCGATTATCAAGAAAAAGACGACAGTACACACCGCTGGATAGATCGTATTTATACTGATGGCTCTTGGTCGGGTAATGCTTTTGATTTTTATCGTAAGGTGTATCGTAAGCTTACGGCAGATTTAAAAGTAGGGTTTAGTTTAACTGATGACGGCCAACGACAAGATACCACTCCTGCGCATGAGGCCATTCGTGAAGCACTAGTTAATACACTGGCACATGCTGAATTTAATACCGAAAGTAATATTTTAATTGAAAAACACCCTGACTTCATTGGCTTTAGAAATGCAGGCTTAATGCGTGTACCTGTACATGAGGCTAAAGCGGGTGGTAACAGCCAGTGCCGCAACCCTGCTATTCATCAAATGTTTTTAAATATTGGTTTAAGCGAAAAAGCAGGTTCGGGTATTCCTAAAATATACAGTAACTGTAAAGCGCAAAACTGGCAGCCACCACATATGTATGAAAAGGACGAGCTTAACCAAACCTTTTTAGAGTTGCGTATGGTTAATATTGTGTCGCCTGAGCTTGATAAACGCCTGACAGATACCTTTGGTAGTGGCTACAAAAANNNCCGCCATTACTGAGTCATGGTTTAACCACGAGCGTATTTGCTCGTTGACCTCAGAGCATACAAGAGAAGTGACACTTGCGTTAAGTCAGTTAGTTAGTGCAGGGTACTTAGAATCGGCAGGCCAGCACAGAGGTAAGATATATCACTTAAAAGGGATACAAATTCCTACTCCTGATAATGATGCAGGTAAGAGTATTACGTTTGTAGCTTCTCCGAAGTTAGATCAGCTTTCACTGTTTGAAGGTCCGGAGTTAAATAGCGAAGGTCCGGACCTAGGTAGTGAAGGTCCGGAGTTAAGCAATGAAGGTCCGGACCTAGCTCTAAATACTCCGGACCAAGACAATACAAAAGTTGAGACTGTTGCAGCTGATGAGTTATGGAGTTCACTATGGGTTATAGGTGAGCAAGTACGAGCTGCCTCAAGTAGAAAGCAGAAGTCTGAGGTAGAACAAGCAATAATAGCCCTATGTAAAGAAGCACAGCCGCACTGTTTAAGGTTGGGTGATATAGCGCAGCTGCTAGGGATGAAGCCCGACACGCTAAGACGTAATTACTTAAGTAAAATGGTTAAAGAGCAGGTATTGTTTTTGGCATATCCAACAATACCGAATCACCCAGAACAGGGTTATAAGTTACATAAAGATTAGCAATAAAGCTGTGAGTGTATTGCACAAGGCTAGCGCAAAGGAATTGTAGGTATAAATGAATTATCAAAGTGAACAACAATTAGAAGATAACTTAATTGCACAGCTTAGCGAGCAAGGCTTTACGCGCGTTGTTTTAAAAGACAACACTGCACTTGAGGCGAATCTTAAGCAGCAGCTTGAAAAAGTGAATAGCTGCACGTTAAGCGATACTGAGTTTACGCAAATATTGGGTAAGCTTGGTAAAGGTAATATATTTGCAAAAGCCAAAACACTGCGCGACCAGCTTGATGTAACACTTGATAACGGCGACAGCAGGCACTTAACGCTGTTGTTTGATGAGCCGCAGCTAAACAGCTTTCAAGTAGCGCAACAAATTACAGTAAAGGGCACATACACTAATCGATACGATGTAACGCTATTGGTTAATGGCTTGCCGCTGGTACAAATAGAGCTAAAGCGTCGTGGTATTGAACTAAAAGAAGCGTTTAACCAGATTAAGCGTTATCAAAAGCATTCGTTTCATGCCAACCATGGTTTGTTTAACTATGTGCAATTGTTTGTTATGTCGAATGGGGTTAATAGCCAGTATTTTTCTAACAACAGTGAAATGTCGGCTAAGCAAACCTTTGACTGGACTGATAATGAAAATAATAAAATAAGCCAGTTACATGACTTTGCCGAAGCATTTTTAACGCCTTCGCACTTAACGCATATCCTCACCAAGTACATAGTGCTTAATGAAACAGGTAAGTACTTAATGGTGCTTAGGCCGTACCAGTTTTATGCAGTAGAGGCGATTGTAGAGCAAGTTAAAACTACAAACGATAATGGCTATATTTGGCATACTACAGGATCGGGTAAAACATTAACCTCGTTTAAGGCGGCGCAAATTATGACCTCGCTGAGTGAGGTTGATAAAGTAGTATTTGTGGTAGACCGTAAAGACCTAGATTACCAAACAGCGCTTGAGTTTAATGCGTTTGTAAAAGGTTCTGTAGATAGCACTGACAACACCAGTATGTTGTTCCACCAGCTGTTAGATAAGCCAATGAAGGGTAGAAAGGTCAACCAAAGCCGTAATACTAAGCTGGTGGTAACTACACTACAAAAGCTTAATAACGTGGTGACTAAACAGCGCTATTTAAAAGAAATGCAAAGCCTGCAGGATAAACGCATTGTGTTTATATTTGACGAGTGCCACCGCAGCCAATTTGGTGATACGCATAAAAATATTACCGAATTTTTTAATAACGCGCAGTTGTTTGGTTTTACGGGTACGCCTATATTTGCCGACAATGCTGTTGCTAAAAACTCAGTTAAACGCACCACTAAAGATTTATTTGGTGAATGCTTACATCCTTATGTAATTGTGGATGCAATACGCGACTCTAACGTGCTTAAGTTTGCTATTGAGTACGTTGGGCGCTATCAATACAAAGATGGCTCTAACAACAACCTAGATATTGAAGTTGAAGACATCGACACCAAAGAGCTTTTAACCTCTCCTGCGCGCTTAGATAAAATAACCGATTACATTATTGCCCAACATAACCGTAAAACGCATAGCCGTGAATATAACGCTATGTTTTGCGTATCAAGTGTTGCAGAGCTTATTCAGTATTATGAGCTGTTTGCGAGTAAAAAAGCACAAGACAAACACAACCTTAAAATTGCCACCATATTTAGCTATGAGGCCAATGAAGAGGAAGAGTACGAATTAGGTAATGATGATGCGCAAATTAAAGAAGTATCAGCCAAATATTTAAACGAAGGGCAAGCCGTTAAGCTGCATAGCCGCGATAAGTTAGACTCATTTATTAACGACTACAACGCAATGTTTGGCACAAGCTACTCCACCAAAGATAGTAAGTTATTTGAAGACTACTACAAAAATATATCTAAGCGCGTTAAAGCCAAAGAGATTGATATATTGCTGGTGGTAAATATGTTTTTAACAGGCTTTGATGCTCCTAAACTCAATACTTTATACGTTGATAAAAACCTTAAGTACCATGGCTTAGTACAAGCGTTTTCGCGGACTAACCGTTTATTGGGCGAGACTAAATCGCATGGTAACGTAGTGTGCTTCAGAAACCTTAAAAAAGCTGCTGACACGGCTTTTACGCTGTTTTCGAACAAGCAGCCTAAAGAATACATAGAAACACCTTCATATAATGAGCTACTTACTGATTTTAACAGCGCCTATGAAGCGCTAATGGCAATTACGCCTACTGTTGACTCAGTTGATGCTTTACCTGACGAAGAGGCTCAGGCGTTGTTTGTGAGGCAGTTTCGCGAGCTTATGCGCTTAAAGAACATGTTAAGCAACTTTGCTGACTTTGATATGGATTCAACCTCCATGGGCGAGCAAGAGTTTCGGGATTATACGAGTAAGTATGCCGACCTTGGCAGGCAGCTACGTGAGAATTCAAGCAAAGAAAAAGTATCGGTTTTAGATGACGTTGATTTTGAACTAGAGCTACTTCACAGCGATATAGTAAACGTAACCTATATTTTGCAGTTATTACGTGAGTTACACGGTGAAGAAAGTACTGACGAAAAAGCCCGTAAACGTCAAGTAATAGCAAACTTAATAGCCACAGACCCAACCTTATTAAGTAAAAAAGCACTAATAGATAAGTTTATGGACGAGCACTTACAGGGTATTCCCGCCAGTGCTGACGTTGATGAAGAGTTTGAGCTTTATTGGGAAAAAGAAAAGCGCCTAGAACTTGAGAAGTTTGCCCAAGAGCAAAAGCTAAACCAAGAACGCCTAGAAAAGTTAGTAACCCGCTATGAGCTAAGTGACGAAATGCCACTAAGGGATGACTTTGCTGATGTGCTCGAAACCAAACCCAGCTTATTACAACGCAAAAAAGTACTGCCCATTATTACCGATAAATTTAAACGCTTTGTAGATACGTTTATGACAGGGTTTTAAAAGGCTGTAGTCGTGTTTTTTGTAAACCGTCAACGGTTGACGGTTCCTATATAGAAATAACTCCAGTTGTAAATTGGTAATACTAGGGGCTGTTGATCTTTGTAGTATATATATTAATCAGCCCACATTGGTAGCCACATCATAGTAAATGCTAAAGCGAGCATGGAATGATAATTCCGTTCAAGCTTTTCATACCTTGTAGCTATCCCTCTATATTGTTTGATCCGACCAAAGGCATTCTCAACTAAGTGCCTATATTTGTACATGCACCAGTCAATATCTTCATTACCCACTAAACTGTTATCCTTGCGTGGAATAACGGGTGTAGCGCTATTATCACGAATAAACTCTCTTAGTTTTTCACTATCGTAGCCTTTATCTGCGACAACCACATTACTCGTTGGGCAATTGTCTACAAGTGACTCTGCATGGACGATATCATGCGTATTTCCACAGGATAATTCATAATAAACAGGCAATCCTCCGCTATCTACTGCAAGATGAATTTTAGTCGAATTGCCACCTCGACTCTTACCGATTGATTCATTGCCAGCGGTTCTTGCACCGCAACTATGCTGGTGAGCCCTGACAATACTGCCATCAATAAAGATCCAATCCATATCAGCATAGTGGGATAACACACGAAATAATTCATTCAAAATATCTTTTTTGGACCATAAATTAAATCGTCTATAGATAGCACTCCACGAGCCGAAATAAGACGGTAAATCTCGCCAAGGAATACCGGTACGCATCTTATAGAGTATGCCTTCGAGCGTTTTTCTATGCTCAGGCTTATTATAAATTCGACCACTTAAGTGCATTACTTTTGATAAGACATTCCATGTCGCGTCTGTTAACATTAATCTTGGCATGAGGGTTCGGTGTAACGTTTTTTAGCGAATTCAATTATACCTTATCCTCATGCTGTTTGTTTTTTATACCGCAAAGATCAACACGCCCTA
>NZ_AUTQ01000179.1:19449-35895 GCF_000498095.1 Pseudoalteromonas sp. TB64 | reverse complement strand
CGCTGGGAAATTGAAAATAGCTATGGAGAAATAAAACACCAGATGCTTGAGGATAGTATTCTTTTGCGTAGTCAGACTGTGGATGGAGTCAATCAAGAGCTATGGGGTATATTGCTAGCCTACAATTTAATTCGAGTAGAGATAAGTCGAATAGCCAAAGAGGCTAAAGTCTCCCCGCTGAGAATTAGTTTTGTCATGGCTTTGCGGGATATACAGGATGAAATACTCTGGTGTGCCATCGCTTCGCCAGGTTCAATTCCAAAGAAATTAAGGGCAATGCGAGAACGAGTGAAACGTTATATTCTTCCAGAAAAAAGAAAACGGCCCAAAAGTAGGACCGTTCGAATTTCAAAAACTCGGTACACCATTAAGTCAAAGCATGCTTAACTGAATGGTGTTAGCCAATTGGCGGTTTTTTGTATTTTATAGCGCTTAGCGTTAAACTAGCGTTTTTATTTTAGAGATTTTTTTGTGGTCACCTCATCTCCTTTTAAAGCATCATTTTTAGGTCCCCGCTATTGGCTTACGTGGATTGGCGTTTTATTTTTATATTTAATTTCTTGGTTGCCACAAAAACTACAGCTAACAATGGGCAAACTACTTGGTCGTTTAGTTCATAAGTTTATGAAACGCCGCCGCCATATTGCAGAAGTAAACATTGGTTTATGTTTTCCTAATATGAGCGAAATAGATCAACAAGCATTAGTTTTAAAAAATATGGAAAACACCGGTATTGCTATGGTCGAAACGGGCATGGCATGGTGGTGGCCGCAGTGGCGAGTTAAAAAAGCTTATGGTTCTATTAAAGGATTAGAGCATTTTGAGCGAGTGCAGGCATCAGGCAAAGGTATTTTACTACTTGTGCCACATATTTTGCATCTAGAAATGGCAAGTCGCGTTATGGGTTTAAAGTGCCAAGGTTTAGGCTTTTATCGTCCGCATAATAATGCGTTAATGGAATACTTTACAACTAACGGTCGCCTACGTTCAAATGAGTATTTAATTGGTCGAAAAGACGTTAAAGGCCTATTAAAAGCACTTAAAAATAAAAAGGTATGTTACTACTTGCCTGATCAAGATTACGGTCGTAACCGTTGTGAATTTGTACCATTTTACGCAGTACCCGATGCTGCAACTACCACCGGAACACTTATGTTTGCCGCTAGTAAAAACTGCGAAACAATGAGCTTAATTAGCCGCCGTGATGAAAATGGAAAATATCATTTAGAAGTAATTCCAGAACTCGAAAACTTCCCTAGTGGTGATGATAAAGCTGATGTAACACGCGTTAACCAACGTGTAGAACAATCAGTTAATGCAGCTCCTGAGCAATACATGTGGCTACACCGCCGTTTTAAAACACGACCTGATAAAAATACCCCTTCTTTTTATAAAAAGTAATGGTATAACAATAAAAGGTACAAATATGATGAGTTGCTGTTATGTGGTTTTGGGTTAAACATTTATCGTTCGCCGTTGTATTAATCGTACTCGCCATTTACTTTTTGGTAGGAGAAGGTCCTACGTTTGATATAAGAGACTCTAAAAATGCGGCTGCCGAAGGGCTATCACGTTTTTATGCATCTATTAAAAATCAGGCTAAAAGCGATGAAGAGCGCGACAAATACGTTTTGCAGTTAAAAACCCCAGAACAAACTCTTGATACTGTACTCGCTGAGCGTACTCGTATTGTAAGTCCTATGCCCCCTAACTGGGTGGGTAGCGTAGAGCCTAGGCGTTTTGAAAACGGCTCCACACTTAAAAAAGTACTTAGTGCTTATGCCGATAAAGAAGGCATTGTAATGTATTGGTATTTAAGTAAAGACTACGTAGTTAAAGAGCATTTTAGAGTCGATGGTAATTTCACTTCCGCTTTATACCAAGTTGGACGTGCTATTAACGATGATTTTGAATACGAAGTTTACACATACCTTTGCTTTAAACAGCGTGCTGCTGTTATTACCGAAAAGCCATCTGAGTTTGTCCGAGCTAACTGTTTAAAATTAAAAACTTAAAAGAAACGACTTAAAATAAAAATCCAAGCGTACGCTTGGATTTTTGCTAATTCAATTCAATTCAATTCAAAAATAGCATTCCAAACTTGCGTTATATTAGCTATATCTTGTAAAAATGCTTCTCGGGATACTAGCTTCCCTTGCTGATCTAAACTCAACACATGATAACAAGAGCGGTAATCTATATACGCTTTAATTAGCTGCTGCTTCTGCTCTTTTGTAATGCATCCTATATTAGCTGCATCCGTTAAAATTCTTACATTATCGGAATACACCGTCAGCTGTTCAAATTCTTGAGCATGCTTAAGCACTAAATATTGAGTAATAAATTCAATATCAGCCATTCCACCAATATCTTGTTTTAAATCAAATTGCTCAGTATTTCCTTTGGCAAGATGCCCGCGCATTTTTTCACGCATTTTTATTACATCACTTTTTAGCGTTACTTCATCACGTTGCTGACAAAGAATGTTTTTACGAATTTGTGCAAAACGCTCAACAAGCTCATCTTGACCTAAAATTAAGCGAGCACGAACAAGCGCTTGATGCTCCCACGTCCATGCTTGAGTTTGCTGATAATGATTAAAGCTCTCAAGGTTAATTGCTAATAATCCAGATGCACCTTCAGGTCGTAAGCGCGTATCAAGCTCATATAAAATACCCGATGCGGTACGTGTATTAAATAAATGCATTAAGCGCTGGGCAAGCTTTAAATAAAACTGTCGTGAGTCTATTGGTTTATCGCCATTCGTTTGGCTTGTACCATCGTGATTGTGCACAAAGACTAAATCTAAATCTGAATCGTAACCTACTTCAAACCCGCCTGTTTTACCGTAGGCAATTACAGCAAAGCCTTTATGTTCATTATCAGTACCTGGCGGCATACCAAAGCGTTTAACGGTATTATGCCATGCAATATTAACGGCCTGCTCAACAATTGCCTCTGCTAATACAGTTAAGTGATCGCTTACTTTCATTACATCAAGAACACCCGTGGCATCAGCTGCGGCAATACGTAATTGATGCGTTTGCTTAAACTGCCTTAACGATTCCATTTGTAGCTCTAAGTCATCATGCTCAATACGTAAAAAATATTGTCTTATCTCATCCTTATAAGCACTTAATGGTGTTGGTTTGTAGAGTATTGCGGGGTCAATTAGCTCATCAAGTAATATTGGATAACGAGATATATGCTCACCTATCCACTTACTGTGACAACACAATAGTACCAGTTGCTTTAGTGCGCCTGGATTTTCGTATAGCAACTCTAAGTAAGCAGTACGTGAAATAATTTTATTTAGTATTTGGCAAATCATCGTAAATGCAGCTGCACTGGCTTTAAAGTCGCTTAACTGCTTTAACAATGCAGGCATTAACTTATCTAGGATGTCTCGACCCCGGTTTCCAACATTTACTTTTGAAAGGCGCTGCTTAAAGTTTTGAAGAGGTAATTGCCACTCATCTTTTTGCTCTTTCAAAAAGCTTATATCACCATGATCCCATGCACTAATAAATGCACCTTCGCAGGTATCTAGAGGCTCGGTTTCCTCGCCTATTACATGCGTAAATTCATTATTAACCTGACCCATAACATGCTCTATTTTATTAATAGATGCAGCAAAGTCAGGTTGCTCTAAAAGAAAGTTTAAGCGTTGTTGATTTAGCTCATCGTCTGGCAGTGTTTGTGTTTGTTGATCGTCGAATATTTGTAAATACTGCTCTACCTTACGCAAATAAAGATAATTACTTTTAAGATCTTTTGCTTCTAGTTCGTCAATTACTTGGCTAATTGTTAGTTCTTTTAATGCTTTAAGTAACGATTGAGTTTGTAAATTAGCTTCTCTTCCGCCACGTACCATTTGCAATGCTTGAACAATAAACTCAACCTCGCGAATACCACCCGCCCCTAACTTAATATTATTGGTTAGGCGTTTACGGCGTACCTCTTGGGCAATCATTAGCTTCATTTTACGCAATGATTCTATTACCGAAAAATCAATATAACGACGATAAACAAACGGCTTTAATAGTTTATTAAATTCATCCCAGTATTGATTAGGCGAACCAATTAAACGCCCTTTTAGCATGGCATAACGTTCCCAATCACGACCTTGTTCTTGGTAGTAATCTTCAATTGCATTAAAGCTCATAACCAATGGACCGCTTTCACCAAATGGACGAAGGCGCATATCAACTCTAAATACTTGCCCGTCACCGGTGGTTTGATTAAGTGATGCAATAAGCTTCTGCGCTACTTTTGTATAAAATATTTGCGCTTCAATACTGCGACGACCGCCTTGGGTTTTAATACTGCGAGGGTATGCAAAAATAAGATCTATATCAGAAGAATAATTTAGCTCTTGTCCACCTAACTTACCCATACCAAGCACCATAAGTGGCATAGATTGACCTTGTTCATCCAAAGGCTCGCCATTTACTTTAGCAACTTGCGCATGTGCCCATTCATTAGCGCTGCGAATGAGCATATCTGCAAGCTGGCTAATATATTTAATGCTATCTGAAATTGGGTTATTACAGCATAAATCTAAAAAAGCGACTTTAAGCCAATATTTTTCACGATACTGGCGAAGTTGCTTATGACATTGTGCTTCGTCTAATTCACTCAGATTTAAATTTTCGAAAGGCGATTTTATAGCTCTGTTTTTAATTTCGTCTTTGCATAACAACCACGAGATCAAGTCAGGCTGCGAATCTAAACACCGCCATGCAAAGTCGCTAAGCGCTAGTAACCTTACAACTTCACTTTCTATATTGTTATGTGGGTACAACGACTCAAAGCGCGTTAAGCCAAGTTTTTGTAATTGAATAGGAAGTTGCTTTACGTTACTCATCAATCCTCTCTTTTATATCATCAACAACCGTACTAGAATGATTAAAACCTAGAAAGGTTAACTCTAATTAGGATTACCATGTCATATTTGTCTTTATCTAACACTAGTTTTGTTGCTATTGCCATTAGTTTTGTCGTTATTTGCATTACTATTTTTCTTTTACGAGTTGTAACTCAAGTCAAAGCAAAACAAGCGCTTAAAGATGAATTAGCGCAGTATGATAACTTTGCTATGGGTATCAGCTTTGCCTCAGAAATATCAGTTGTCATAGCAACCATAGCATTTTTATTTGATGAAATAAGTGTAAATACAGCTCAATCAAATCCATTCAAAGTAGTCGTGTTAATCATTTTGCTATTTTCATTTATAAAAGTAGGGCATTTAATTCATCGTAAATGGATTTTGCACCGTTTTAATGAAGAAGCCGCTATTTTGAAAAAAAACGTATGCGCCGCATTAGTCGATTCAGGAATGTTAATTGCTAATTGTATTATGACCTTGGGTCTTTACACATGGACCCACACACAAGGTTTTAGTAACTTGCTAATCGCGTTTGTCAGCTTTTTTGTGCTGCAAGGTATGTTTGCTTGCGATAGCAAAATACGTGAATACCGATTTGCCAAAGCAAACCAAGGTGCTTCATTACAAAGTAACTTTAATTTAGAAAATACCTCTATTGGTATTCGTTATGCTGGAAAATCAATTGGTTTAGCGCTATCTGTTTACGCAGGTTTATCCAGTGCAGCGTTTCAAAATGGTAAGATGGTTGAAAACTTATTTACACTCGTTATGCATTGCGGTGTAATGTGGGTATTACTTTATTCGTTAACTTATATAATAAAAAAAATATCGTTACCAAATATTGATACCGCTCTTGAGGTCGATCATCAAGATAACATTGGTATTGCTTGCATCGAATTCGCTGTTTTTTGCGCTATAGGCTATTTACTTATTAGCATGTTTTCTATTTAACTCTGAGCTTTTTAAATTAAGTTGCTATAAACGCCTGCATTTAATTAGATTAGTAAACACTTTTGCTTAAATGCATTGGGGTCTTATGCCATTTGATATAACTAACTATCTATTAATTGATATAGATAACGATTTTAGTAGAGCCCTTGCTGGGCACTCTTTTAATAGCTCTGAGAATAATGCTCCAAGCACTTTAGTGATTGCAGGTAATAATATGCGTCAGTTAGTCAAAATGATGTTTGACGAACTAATAAAAGATTACTGCTATTGCGATTTCGAAAATGAAATTAGTGTTTCTGAACTTGCGAGCTATTTGCATGAACATCACGATATAAAGGGTGTTTTATTTAATCACACCGATTATTTACTTGCCGATGAAAAACAACGCTTTATTTATAATTCATTGCATAAAAATCGATTTTTGGTCAGTCAAAGCGAAGATGGTTTTACCTTTAATCCTGTTACTGACCCAGGGCACTCTAACCATTTGTCATGCCATACCGACATAGCAGAAACACCACTTAATCTTATTGAACCAAATTAAATTAGTTACTCTTTACCTCCTACATGGATGTAGATAAAGAGAGCTAAAGTTCTACAGTATTTTAAAAATTGCGTCCTCAATTAAACCTCCCTCGTTTTAACATATTTAATTTTTAAAAATTCCCCCCCCCCTAATAGCAATTAAATCTTTTGGATTAGCCAAGCCCTTGGGAATGACATAATAAATATTTATAAAAATAAATAATTGCACCAACTCCCCTGCTTACTTACCATAGCGGTATATAACTTTTATTCGCTAACCAATAAGTGACACCACATGCGAGTTCCTCATATTTATCAGGCATCGAGTATTGCCTTAAATACTCCCGTTACATTAGATGACGACGCTGCAGGCCATATTGGTCGGGTATTACGTATGAAAGTAGGTGAAAAAGTCTCTATTTTTAATGGTGAAGGTGGAGAATACCTTAGTGAAATTATTGAGATAAGTAAGAAAAATGTTGTTGTAATGCCACAAGAATTAAATCCGCATGATGTTGAATCACCACTTAAAATTCATTTAGGGCAATGTGTTTCTCGTGGTGACAAAATGGATTTCACTATTCAAAAGTCGGTTGAATTAGGTATTACCGAAATCACACCTATTTTTAGTCAGCGCTGTGGCGTTAAACTAATGGGTGACCGCCTTGATAAAAAGCACCAACAGTGGCAAAAAATTGCAATTGCTGCTGCAGAACAATCAGGTCGTAATTTTATTCCAATTATTCATCCACCAATAGATTTAAAGCAATGGCTTGCACAACAAACCGATGCAATTAAGCTAACGCTGCATCCTCGTGCAGAGCACAGTATTAAAACGATTACTGTTCCTAAAGATGGCGTACGCTTTTTAGTGGGGCCAGAAGGCGGCTTTACAGATGATGAAATGGCACAAACAAAACAACAAGAATTTGTAGATATTCGCTTAGGTCCGCGCGTTTTACGAACGGAAACGGCCGCTTTAACGGTCTTAAGTGCATTACAACTTCAATTTGGCGATTTAGCTAATTGAAATAACTAAAAGCACCCTCATATAAACATTAACATTTATAGTAAGGCACAGCGCATGGCAATTAAGTTAGGTATTATTTCAGATCCTATTAGTGGATTTAACATCAAAAAAGACACCGGTTTTGCAATGATGATGCAGGCGCAAGAGCGCGGCTACGAAATTTATTACATGGAGATGGATGACTTATCTCTTCGTAAAGGTAAATCGTATGCAACAGCAGCTAAGGCGCAAGTATTTAACAACGCAGAAAAATGGTACGAACTTGAAGAAAAATCTACCATTGCGCTTGCCGATCTAGATGTGATTTTAATGCGTAAAGACCCTCCTTTCGATACAGAGTACATTTACGCAACGTACATTTTAGAGCGCGCAGAACAAGAAGGTACGTTAATAATTAACAAGCCACAAAGTTTGCGTGATGCTAACGAGAAGCTGTTTACAGCTTGGTTTAGCGAGCATACCCCTGATACATTAGTGACACGTAGCCAAAAACAAATTCGTGAGTTTTTAGCTGAGCATAAAGACATTATTTTAAAACCACTTGATGGTATGGGTGGCGCGTCTATTTTTAGGGTAACTGAAAACGACGCTAATATTGGCGTTATTTGCGAAACATTAACAGAGCACGGTAGCCGCTTTGCAATGGCACAAAATTATATTCCAGAGATCAAACAAGGCGACAAGCGCGTATTGGTTATTGATGGCGAAGTAATTCCGTACTGCCTAGCGCGTATTCCACAAAATGGCGAAACACGTGGTAACTTAGCTGTTGGTGGTAGAGGCGAAGCACGCCCGCTTAGCGAGTCAGATTTAAGAATTGCCCAAGCTGTTGCACCAACGCTTAAAGAAAAAGGCTTAATATTTGTTGGTTTAGACATTATTGGCGATAAGCTAACAGAAATTAATGTTACAGCCCCAACGTGTGTTCGCGAAATTGAAGCTGCATACGATATCTCTATTACAGGTATTTTGTTTGACGCAATTGAAAGAAAGCTAGATAAATAAGCATCTACCTGTCGTTATTAAAAGCACTTTCGTGTCATAAATTTTAATATAGTTGCTAACTATTAATTTTTAAACCGTATGAAAGTGCTTTTTTAGTTTTAAAAACAAAGGTATGTGCCATACTCAAAGTTCATTAACTAAAAAGGGTGAAATCTATGCAGTCATTAGAAAATCATTTTTTAATCGCGATGCCGTCGATGCAAGACCCTCTTTTTAAACGTGCTGTTACCTATATTTGTGAGCACAATGAAGACGGGGCTATGGGCTTGGTTATTAACCAACCTATTAATGTAACAGTTGGCGAACTACTCGATAAAATAGAAATTGATAACGATAAATCCCAACAAGCAGCGCAGGTTGCTGTTTATGCTGGTGGTCCGGTTAAAACCGACCGAGGCTTTGTACTCCACTCTCCAAAACTCGGTTATACCTCAAGCCAAAAGCTCAGTAGTGAAATAATGATTACGACATCAAAAGATGTATTAGCGAGCCTAACTACGTCGCAAGCACCTGATCAATTTATTATTACTTTAGGCTATTCTGGCTGGGAGCAAGGTCAACTAGAGCAAGAACTGCTAGATAATAGCTGGTTGATCATTGAAGCAGATCCAAAGATCATTTTTGATACTCCCGTTGAAAAACGATGGGAAAAAGCAGTTTCAATGTTGGGCTTTGATATTAGCCAACTCAGCCCTGAAGCTGGTCACGCATAACAACTTAAAATTTAAACAAGATAAACATGACAAAAAGAACGCTTAAACCAAAAGGCGAACGAACTGTAATGGGTTTTGACTTTGGTACCAAAAGCATTGGTATTGCTATAGGACAAGAGCTTACTGGTAGTGCGTCTAGCCTTAAAGCCGTAAAAGCACAAGATGGCATACCTAACTGGGATGACATTGCAGTACAAGTAACCGAGTGGGAACCCGACTTAATGGTTGTTGGTTTACCATTAAACATGGATGGCACCTCACAGGAGGTTACGTTCAAAGCTAAAAAGTTTGCCAACAGGTTGCATAACCATTACGCCATACCTGTGGAAACACAAGATGAACGCTTAACAACCGCTGATGCTAAAGCACGTTTATTTGAGCAAGGTGGTTACAAAAAGTTAGGTAAAGGAAACGTAGATAATATGTCTGCGGTTATTATTTTAGAAAGTTTTTTTGAATCTAGCTACGGTGAATAAGCCTGCTATATAAACAACTCGTTATATAAATAAATAGCGCCGACATTGGCGCTTTTTTTATTCGATTTAAAAATTAATTACTCTTTTTCGCCCATTCCATCAACGGTAACGCCTTGTAAGAACCCTGCTCCTTGCTGCTCGTTGTTTCGCAGCTTGATCATTAAGCGTAGATCGTTAGGCGAGTCGGCATGATGCAACGCATCTGCGTAGTTAATTCGCTCTTGTCTATAAAGCTCAAACAATGCTTGGTCAAAGGTTTGCATACCCATTTCTTTCGACTTAGCCATTGCTGTTTTAATGCCACCAATATCGCCACTTTTAATGAGTTCTGCAATCATTGGTGAATTAAGTAATATTTCGATTGCAGCAACACGGCTTTCGCCATCAGAAGTTGGTACTAATTGCTGCGCCACGATAGCACGTAAATTAAGTGCTAAATCGTACTTGAGCTTATCGTGTTTTTCTTTTGGTACTAAATGCATAATACGGTCAATGGCTTGGTTAGCATTATTAGCATGCAGTGTAGCTACACATAAGTGACCTGTTTCAGCAAAGCTTAATGCGTACTCCATGGTTTCTTGTGAGCGTATTTCACCAATCAAAATTACATCGGGAGCTTGGCGTAATGAACTCTTCAGTGCTGATTCAAAGCTTTCAGTATCAAGCCCTACTTCTCGTTGAGTAATAATACTTTTACGATGCTCGTGTACAAATTCAATCGGATCTTCAATAGTGAGAATATGGCCACGTTGATTACGGTTACGATAACCTATAAGTGCAGCTAACGAGGTAGACTTACCAGTCCCTGTACCACCCACAAATAAAACTAATCCGCGCTTAGACATAATGACATCGGTAAGTGTAGAAGGTAGCCCTAGCTCACTTACATCAGGTATTTGCGTTACTATTCGGCGAATAACCATACCCGCTCTGTCACGCTGCCAAAAAGCTGATATACGAAAACGCCCTTCGTCTGTTGCAATAGCAAAGTTACATTCTTTTGTTTTATGAAACTCTGCTTTTTGCTTTTCGCTCATGGCTGATTCAACCATTTCAAGCGATTGTTCGTCTGTTAACTTTTCATCACTAAGCGCAATAAGCTCACCGTTTATTTTGGCGCTTACTGGTAGTTGGCTCGATACAAATAAATCAGAGCCTTTTTTGTCAATCATTACTAATAAAAAATCGTTTAAAGATAAAGCCATAATAATTCCTTAACCACCAAACTGTGTTTTATCTTGCGCTTTTTCTTTCGCAGCAGTATTAGTAATAACGCCACGATTTACTAAATTAGTTAAGCACTGATCCATTGTTTGCATACCTACAGAGGCACCTGTCTGAATAGATGAATACATTTGTGCAATTTTATCTTCACGTATCAAGTTACGAATGGCAGGAACTGCAATCATAATTTCGTGTGCGGCTACTCGACCACCACCCACTTTTTTAAGTAACGTTTGCGAAATTACTGCGCGCAAAGATTCAGATAACATTGAGCGCACCATTGATTTTTCTTCACCAGGGAACACATCGATAATACGGTCAATGGTTTTTGGTGCAGACGTTGTATGCAACGTACCAAATACTAAGTGACCCGTTTCTGCTGCTGTCATTGCAAGACGAATTGTTTCTAAATCTCGTAGCTCACCAACCAATATTACATCTGGATCTTCACGCAACGCACTACGAAGTGCATTTGAAAAACTATGTGTATCACGATGAACTTCACGTTGGTTAATTAAGCTTAGTTTATTATCGTGAACAAACTCGATAGGATCTTCTATGGTTAAAATATGGTGATGTTTATTTTGATTTATATAATCAACCATAGCTGCAAGTGTTGTCGATTTACCAGAGCCGGTTGGTCCTGTCACTAACACGAGTCCACGTGGGGTGTCGGAGATTGTTTTAAAAATATCAGGAGCCCCCAAATCGTCAAGCGTCAAAACTTCGCTTGGGATCGTACGAAACACTGCTGCGGGGCCACGATTTGAATTAAAAGCATTAACACGAAAACGTGCTAAGTTAGGTACTTCAAACGAAAAATCCACTTCTAGATTTTGTTCATAGTCCTTACGCTGATTATCGTTCATAATATCGTAAACCAGACTGTTTACGTCTTTGTCTTCTAATGCTGGTATATTAATGCGGCGAACATCACCATCTACACGTATCATAGGTGAAACACCTGACGATAAATGTAAATCGGATGCTTTGTGCTGCACACTAAATGCCAACAATTCGGTAATATCCATTTATGACTCCACAACTAACTGATAAATATATGGTTACAATAGCAGAACGACTTACATCCGCCTACGCTAGAATTGCAAATGCGGCAAAAAATGTACAACGTAATAGTAACGAAATTACTTTGCTGGCAGTGTCTAAAACAAAGCCAAGCGAAGATATTATTGCAGCCTATCAACATGGTCAACGCCAATTTGGTGAATCTTATGTTCAAGAGGCTGTAGATAAAATAGCTCAACTACACACATATAGCGACATCATTTGGCATTTCATTGGTCCTATTCAATCAAATAAAAGTGCATTAGTTGCCGAAAATTTTGATTGGGTGCAAAGTGTGGATCGTATAAAAATAGCAAAGCGATTAGACTCACAACGTCCTGATGATAAAAGCCCGCTTAATGTACTTATTCAAGTAAATATAAGTAATGAAGAGGCTAAATCGGGCTGCCACCCAGATGAAATCAGCCAATTAGCTGACTTTATTAATCAGTGTAAACATCTAACATTACGCGGATTAATGGCTATTCCAGCTAAAAGCGATGATCCCTTAACTCAAACTCAATCTTTTGAGCAATTACAAACTTGCTTTGATAAACTAAAGACCCAATATCTTTATATAGATACTTTGTCGATGGGAATGAGTAACGATGTTGAAGCCGCGATTAGCGCAGGATCAACTATGGTTAGAATCGGCACAGACATTTTTGGAACACGAACTTAAAAGGTGATAACAGATTTATGTCAGATAAAAAAATCGCATTTATAGGCACAGGTAATATGAGCTACGCCATTATTGGTGGCATGGTAAAAAACGGTTTTAACGCAAGTAATATCATTGCGACTAACCGAAACCAAGAAAAGCTTGCAAAGGTAGCAGCCGACTTTAAGGTGCAAACCACCAGTGACAATAACGAAGCCCTTCGCGATGCTGACGTAATTGTTTTGTCTGTTAAGCCACAAATGATGGGCGATTTATGCAAATCGTTTCAAGAGTCTGGCGTAGACTTTAGCGATAAACTATTTATTTCGGTTGCAGCTGGCTTAACTGTAAAACGTTTACGTGAAATGCTTGGTCAAGAAGTGAAAATGGTACGTTGTATGCCAAATACACCTTCGTTGCTTGGTCGTGGTGTATCTGGTTTATATGGTGCAGGCGAAACACAAAGTGAGCACGAATTTGTACAACAAGTTTTTGAATGCACCGGCATTGTTGTGTGGGTTGAACAAGAGTCGCAAATTAACGACATTATTGCCGTTACCGGTTCATCACCTGCTTACTTCTTCTTATTTATGGAAGCTATTGAAGAAAAAGCTAAAGCGCTGGGTTTTAACGATGAAGATGCGCGTCGCTTAGTACAACAAACAGCACTTGGCGCAGCTGAAATGGCACTTAGCCAACCAGATATTACTATCTCGCAGTTACGCTCAAACGTAACATCAAAAGGTGGTACTACTCATGCTGCTGTTGAGCACTTAAAAGATCAAGGCTTAACAAAAACCGTTGGCGATGCTATGGATGCGTGTATTGCCCGTGCAGAGCAAATGGAAAAAGAACTTTAAGCTTATTTTACTTTAAAGGTAAAACTTATGAATACCATACAGTTTTTGATCAGTACCCTATTTGATTTATTTTTAATGGTGGTATTACTGCGTTTTTGGTTACAGTGGGCAAAAGCCGACTTTTATAATCCAATGAGCCAGTTTGTGGTTAAAGCCACTTCGTTTGCAGTAAAGCCTCTGCGTAAAATCATTCCTGGATTTGGTGGGCTTGATTTAGCATCACTATTACTTGCGTTTATTGTTGCAGTAGCCAAAATAAGTACTTTAATGCTTGTGTTATATGGTGGATGGGCAATACAGCCTGTAATTATTCAAGCATTAATAACCGTGTTAAAAGAAGGTCTTAATTTAGTGTTTTGGGTACTTATTATTCGCGCTATTTTGAGCTGGGTTAGCCAAGGTTATAACCCTATTGAGGCGGTTTTCCACCAGCTTACTGAACCAATGCTAAAGCCAATTCGTAAGGTATTACCATCAATGGGCGGCTTAGATTTATCAGTTTTAGTGCTTATTATTGGTATTCAAGCTTTGCAAATGCTGCTTATGGACTTTTTAGTTTAATATAGGTTTTTAGGCAAGGCAGAGCCTATGTAGTGTGGTTACTCCCCATAAATAGGCGATAACGCAGCATAAAGACCAAACATGCGCTGCCCAAAGGGTTCTTTCTAGGGGCGATTAACTCTTTGTTGCCTACATGAATGTAGGTAAGGGGCGTGAGCAGGACGCGGAAGCTTTGCTCGGTTTTTACTTATTCTTACATGGATGTAAGTCAGTAGAATAACGCAGGAGCAGTTATCGAGCCCACTAGGTTACAAACCTCGCGCCGCGATTTAATCGCCCCTAGATTGAACAAATTTTAATCCACAAAGATTAACACGCCCTAATTAAAGAGGCCCAAGGGCCTCTTTTTTATATGTTTTAAGGAATACATAATGAACCGTTTAATTAAGTTTTGTTTTATTGCTTGTTTAGCATTTGCGTTTAACGCGCAAAGTGAAGAAATGCAAGGAGCACAGTATAAAGAGCTTGGCCCTTGGCAAGTACATTACATCGCCTTTCCTTCTACCTTTATTCAGCCAAAAATAGCAAAAGCGTATAACCTTGAGCGAAGTGGATACAAAGGTATTGTAAATATTTCCATATTAAAAAATGATGCCGAAAACACA
The DNA here is from genome assembly GCF_000498095.1 of Pseudoalteromonas sp. TB64. Classification (GTDB taxonomy): domain Bacteria; phylum Pseudomonadota; class Gammaproteobacteria; order Enterobacterales; family Alteromonadaceae; genus Pseudoalteromonas. The sequence continues at coordinate 21,331 of NZ_AUTQ01000179.1, read as the reverse complement.
GCCCAAACAGCAAAGCTTACTGGCACAGCTAGAAACCTACTTGGCAACAAACAAACACTTACTTTTAAAGAAGTAAAAGAAGGTGATTCTATTTACTACCTTGCCCAAGTTGACTATACCAACGAAGAGATTTTACGCTTTGAGATTGAAATACAACAAAATAATCAATTTCAAAAATTACAGTTTCAGCAAAAATTTTATGTAGATTAATAATATGACTAAAACTTTAGTACTTGCTACAGGTAATCCTGGCAAAGTAAACGAGCTGGCTAATATGCTAAGCCCTCTTAATATTAATGTAGTTCCACAGAGTAATTTTAACGTAGGTGAAGTTGCTGAAACTGGCACTACCTTTGTTGAAAATGCCATAATTAAAGCGCGCCATGCGGCTAAAATTACTGGTATGCCCGCTATTGCCGACGATTCAGGTTTAGAAGTAGACGGCTTAAATGGCGCACCTGGTGTGTATTCTGCCCGTTTTGCAGGTGCTGACGCTAGCGATCAAGATAATATTGATAAATTACTCGTTGATTTAGGCGACAATCCTATTCGCAGTGCGCGCTTTTGGTGTGTACTGGTATTAATGCGCCACGCAAACGATCCTACTCCACTTATTTGCAGTGCAAGCTGGGAAGGCGAAATTACACTAACTCAAAATGGTAATGGTGGTTTTGGTTACGATCCGGTATTTTTTGTACCAGAACAAAATTGTACAAGTGCTGAGCTCACAAAAGAGCAAAAAAATGCAGTAAGCCATCGTGGTCAAGCACTGCAAAAATTATTGCTAGAGTTAAAGCAAAAAGGCGGCCTGTGAACCTTCCACCACTGAGCTTATATGTGCACGTGCCTTGGTGCGTGCAAAAATGCCCGTACTGCGATTTTAATAGCCACGGACAAAAAGGTGAAATACCTGAAGCTGAATATGTTCAGCATTTAATTGATGATTTAAAAGCTGATTTGCATTTAGTGCAAGGGCGTAAAATTCATAGTATTTTTATTGGTGGAGGCACTCCTAGTCTATTAACTGGTGCAGCCTACACCCGCTTACTAAAAGAAGTCGACAGTCTAATTGGACTTGAAGAGCACTGTGAAGTTACCTTGGAAGCCAACCCTGGCACAGTAGAAACAGGTCGCTTTAAAGATTACGTAAAAGCAGGTATTAACCGTATTTCTATTGGCGTGCAAAGCATGCAAAACGACAAGCTAAAAGCACTTGGTCGGATTCATGGCAGCGACGAGGCTAATTATGCCGCGCAACAAGCTAAAGAAGCTGGTTTAAACAGCTTTAATCTTGATTTAATGCACGGTTTACCTGGGCAAACACTTGACGATGCATTGAGTGATTTAAAGCAGATCATTGCACTCGATCCTCCCCATATATCTTGGTATCAACTAACTATTGAACCCAACACTCAATTTGCTTCAAAGCCTCCTACCTTGCCACAAGACGAAACACTGTGGGACATTCAAGAGCAAGGGGTAGAGTTACTCGCTCAAGCAGGTTACATACAATACGAAATATCAGGCTACGCAAAAGCGGGCTATCAATGCCAACATAACTTGAATTATTGGCGTTTTGGCGATTATCTCGGTATTGGCTGCGGCGCACATGGTAAGGTTACTGATGCAAATACAGGGCTAATTACGCGTACCGAAAAGGTTAAACATCCACGCGGTTATATGGATTTAATTAAGCCGTATATGTACAAAAGCTGGCATGTGGAGCAAGACGATTTAGCATTTGAATTTTTTATGAACCGCTTTCGCCTTGTTGAACCTTGCCCAATTAATGATTTTAATAAACTAACAACACTGCCGCTACAAAGTCAGAAAAATGCATTAAACCAAGCAATTAATAAAGGTTTATTGACTCAAACAGACA
>NZ_AUTQ01000179.1:0-19439 GCF_000498095.1 Pseudoalteromonas sp. TB64 | reverse complement strand
AGGTGAGCTTAAAAGGTCATCGTTTTTTAAATGACCTGCTAGAATTGTTTGTGTAGCGCTAAGGCACTGCACAACAATATAAAACTAATAAATATAAATCACCCTAATGGGTTTCTAACAACAAAAGGGAAAACAATGCGTAAACTTACTTTTATTGCAGCAGCAGTTGGCGTTGCACTTCTTGCTGGTTGCCAGCAAACAACACAACAAGCTACTTCAGCTCCTGTTGCACAAGCAGTTCAATCACAACAAAGTGAAATAGACAAAGCGAATGCATTTTTTGAAGATACATTTAACCGCGATGTAATGAGCAGCCCTGTATATCAAACATACATGGGAATTAAGCAAGATTACGATAAGTGGGACGATGGCAGCGAAGAAAGAAAGCTTAAAGATTTAGCACAAACAAAAGCTGATCTAGTTACACTAAAAGCAATTAATCGTGATTTATTAGATAACGCGACAAAAGTTAGTTACGACTTAAAAAAACAAGATCTTGAAAGCTCAATTGCTGACTTTAAATGGCGCTACCATAACTACCCTGTGAACCAAATGTTTGGTACGCATTCTATGATCCCTGCATTTTTAATTAACCAGCATCAAATTAGTAATGTAAAAGAAGCTAAAGACTACATTTCTCGTTTAAATGGTGTGACTGGTGTTATTGATCAGCTTATCGTTGATTTAACTGTACGTGCAGAAAAAGGCATCATTGCCCCTAAATTTGTGTTCCCACATGTTATTGATTCAAGCAAAAATATTATTCATGGTGCACCGTTTGAAAAAGGCGATGATTCTACATTGCTTGCTGACTTTAAACGTAAAGTAACGGCGCTTGAAATTAGCCAAGACGAAAAAGACTCGTTAATTAGCGATGCATCAGATGCATTAAAATCAGCTGTTAAACCATCTTACTCTAAACTAATTAATTACCTTGCACAGCTTGAAAAACGTGCTGATGATCGCGATGGCGCATGGAAATTACCTGATGGCGAAGCGTTTTATAACAACGCACTTAAGCGCACAACTACAACTGATTTAACGGCTAAAGAAATTCATGCAATTGGCCTATCTGAAGTGACACGTATTCATGATGAAATGCGTGAAATTAAAGATAAAGTTGGCTTTAAAGGCGACTTAAAAGCGTTTATGCAGTTTATGAAAACTGACAAGCAATTTTACTACCCTAATGATGCACAAGGTAAACAACGTTATCTTGATGAAGCCACTGGGCTTATTGATACAATGAAAACGCGTTTAGATGAGCTATTCATTGTTAAACCAAAAGCAGGTTTAAAAGTAAAAGCGGTTGAAGGATTCCGTGAAAAAGCGGCAGGTAAAGCATTTTACCAACAGCCAGCTCCAGATGGTTCACGCCCAGGTGTTTACTACGCTAACCTTTACGATATGGAAGCAATGCCAACGTACCAAATGGAAGCACTTGCCTACCACGAAGGTATTCCGGGACACCATATGCAAATAGCTATTTCGCAAGAGCTAGAAGGTATTCCTAAGTTCCGTAAGTTTGGTGGCTACACTGCGTATATTGAAGGCTGGGGTTTATACTCAGAGTTCATTCCTAAAGAAATGGGCATGTACTCAGACCCTTACTCAGATTTTGGTCGCCTCTCAATGGAGCTATGGCGCGCATGTCGTCTAGTTGTTGATACGGGTATTCACGCAATGAAGTGGACTCGCCAAGAAGGTATTGATTACTACGTAAATAACACGCCTAATGCAACATCTGACGGTGTTAAAATGGTTGAGCGTCACATTGTAATGCCTTCTCAAGCAACGGCTTATAAAGTGGGTATGCTTAAGATTTTAGAACTTCGTGAAGACGCTAAAAAGCAACTTGGTGATAAATTTGATATTCGCCAGTTCCACGACGTAGTACTTAAAAACGGTCCTGTGCCACTTAATGTACTAGAAAACTTTGTTAACGAATGGGTAGCAAGCAAAAAAGCTTAATATCATTTAAAGCAATTGTTTAAATTGAAAAGGTCGCATTTGCGACCTTTTTTGTTTTATAGTGATAAAAAATCTTTGAGAATAATAATGGATTTAAGCATACAGCTACTTAACGCGCGCATTTCAAAGCATCAGTTAAATGAGCTCGATAACGACTTTAAAAAGCTAAGCACTGCTCAGCAAACTTTGCAACTAAACCATTTATATGAAAGCGCTCAACGATTGAGTGTTAAGTATGATTTTATGCAAAACATTGCTACACGTATATTAAGTACTAACACAGCACCCGCACCATTTATTAATCAACTTACTAATATTGATGCGTTAAGTTTTTTTACCCCAGCGCTCAAAGTAAATAAAGGCTTTTTAGCACAAGATACCCAAGGAAATAACGTACTGCATAATGTGTTTAAACACGCTAATTATGCAAAGCTGCCATTTAACTATGTACGCTCTTTAATGCTATTTGAATCTAATGACGATTTACTAAAAGCGCTAGCTCAGCCAAATCAACAAGGATTAACGCCGGTTGCTAACTACATTGCTTACGCCGATAAACCTAACACACCAGTTAAGCATGAGTTCTCAGCGTTATTAGCACTTATGGAAATAGAGCAAAAACAAAACCCGAGTGCCAAGCAGCAATTCCCTAGCGCATTAAAAGGTCAAAAACTTAACGAGACCACTATTTTATTAAGTGCCGCTTATTTACAGCGTTCAACAGTGCAAGTCGTACACTTAATCAAAGCACTTTAACTTACAAACACCCTCTAAAAAATATGTTGTTTATAAAGTGGCAAGTACAGCTTTTATGGTGGTTGATGTGCTTCAATATGAATATTTTCTGCAGCTTTAGAGCTTAAATAATACTTTAGATTTAATCACTTAAGTAATATTCAACACTTGTTACCACTCTTACGTTTTTTATTTGTGGTGTGTTTGAATCTCTATTACCAATACTAAACTGACCTTGGCGGGCTGTTTTTATTTTTCCTAATTTAGAATTAGAATCTTTAGCAAATTTATTAGCTACCTCTCGCGCCTTTTCAGTTGCCTCTTGCACCATTGTCGGTTTTATATCGTTTAAGCCTGTAAATATGTATTCAATTTTTGTTTCGTAGCTATCTTGCACAACAGCAATATCTTGCTTAGCAAGGCTGCTAACTTTACCAAGTGCATTTTGAACTTTATCAGGTGCATTTGAATATACGGTTATATTTGAGCGGACAATGTACCGAAACTTCTGGTTTTCGTTGTTATATTCACGTGCTTGTTTATCAATAATTGATTGGCTGCCCAAGGTTATTTCATTGTCGTCAAAACCATGTAATTTTAAAAAAGCGATTACAGCATCATTTTTTCTTTCAACTCTGCTTACCAGCTTTTCAAGGTTATTATCGGCATCACTAAACTGCAGTGGCCAAATAACTGTATCGGCGATGACTTCGCGCTCAGCTAATCCCTTTACTTGCACCGTACGTTCCATACTTTTTACATTAAGGGCCGTGCTTTTTAAAATAAATCCGAAACTAATTAAGCCTATACTTAAACAGACAGCAGCAATAACTATATAAAAACCGGGTGCTTTATTCACATTATTCTCCTTGATTGACATCAATAATAAGCAATTGTCCGCTCGAAATAACACGATAAACAGGGTACATTGAGACTATAAATAACGCAAAATTTAATCAGCCAAGGAAAATCCATGAGCTTAAAGCGCATTACCCAGTTTTTTAACCCAAGCTCAGTGGCAGTTATTGGTGCCTCTAACGTATCTACTCGTGCTGGTTTTGTTGTTATGCGTAACCTTTTACAAGGTGGCTTTAAAGGCCCAATAATGCCTGTAACACCTAGTTATACAGCAGTTCACGGTGTACTCGCATATTCTTGTATTGCCGATTTACCTAAAGTCCCCGACCTTGCTGTTATTTGCACAAACAAAAACACCTTAACCGACATAATTCAGCAGCTTGGTGAGCTGGGTTGTAAAAGCGCAATAGTTATTGCTGACGGGCTTTCTGGGGATCAAAAAAGTGCGCTTAAAGCATGCGCTCAAGCCCATCAAGTTACTTTACTAGGACCAAACTGTTTAGGGTTACTGATTCCGCATATTGGTTTAAATGCGAGTTTTTCGCACACAGTAGCAAGCCCCGGTAAAATTGCATTTGTATCTCAATCTGCTGCGGTATGTTCTACCATTTTAGACTGGGCTAAAAACAAAGAAATTGGTTTTTCGTATTTTGTCTCGGTTGGTGATTGCCTTGATATAAACTTTAATGAGTTACTTGATTTTTTAGGGCGTGACGTTAAAACCAAAGCTATTTTGCTCTACATAGATAACATTGAAGATATACGCGGTTTTATTTCAGCTGCCCGTGCAGCGGCTTTTAGCAAACCTGTTATTGCTATAAAAACAGGAAAAACCAGTGCAGGCGCCCTCGCTGCAGAAATTCATACAGGCGGAAAGCAAAGCTCTGATGCAGTTTACGATGCACTTTTTCAGCGTGCTGGTATGCTACGCGTAAATGATTTACGTGAACTTTTTGCAGCTACACAAACACTTGCAATGCACCCGAAGTTACTTAAGGTTGAGCAGTTAACCATTTTAACAAATGGCGGCGGACCTGGTGTTATGGCTGTTGACGAACTTATTCAAAGTTCAGGTAAGTTAGTCGAGTTGAGCGTTGAAACTCGCAATGCGCTTAATAAAGTGATTCCGCAATCAGAAACCACTTCAAACCCTGTCGATATTTTTGGCGACTCCGCTCCTGCTCGGTACAAGCAAGCCCTGGAGATTTTATTACATGCTAAAGAAGTTAAAAATTTACTCATAATTCATACCCCATCAGCGCTAGCACCTAGTGAGGATTATGCAGATATTATTGTGCAAACACTTAAAACGCTTCCTAAGATGGCCCGCCCTTATGTAATTACTAACTTTATGGGCGAAGATGCTTCATACGCAGCAAGAAAAGTGTGCTCTAACAATGCAATACCCACCTATCGTACGCCAGAGGGTGCTGTTGGTGCATTTATGCATTTAGTAACTTATCGCCGTAACCAAAAGCATTTAACACAAACACCTGAGTCTAATACCGATGACGCTAAAATAAATAAAGAGGCTGCTAAAGCCCTTATTAATGAGTTTTTAGATGATCAACACAGCTATCTACCTACCCATCAAGCGAGCCAAATATTAAATCATTATGGTATTAAGTGTATTAAAACCGAAGTTGCTTACACCCCAACAGAAGCTAAAGAGCAAGCAATAGAACTCGGGTTTCCTGTTGCATTAAAACTGATTAGTCCAAGTATTGCCTCTAAATCTGAGGTTGGTGGAGTCGTGCTTAATTTAAATGATGCGCAAGAAGTAGAACAAACTGCATTTGCAATGCTCATTCGGATCAAAAACACGTACCCTGATGCAACCATTGAAGGTTTTTCATTACAAAAAATGGCTCCTCGCGCCGGCGCTAATGAATTAAGAATAGCGATTAAAACAGAGCCAAATTTTGGTCCTGTTATTTTATTGGGTGAAGCAGGTACAGGGTTAGAATATGCACAAGCAGCGGTTGCCTTACCACCACTAAACATGAATTTAGCAAAGTATTTAATTGCCGCAGCACACGATAAAGGCGTGTTAAAAGAGCGCATATTACCTGAAAAGGTCGATAAGTATCGTTTATGCGCATTACTAACTCGCATTTCGCAGTTAGTGATTGATCAACCCGATATCAGCTCAATGGAGCTTAACCCTATACTTGCCAGTAACGGGCAGTTTTTAGTACTTGATGCGACCATGACACTTAATCGCTATCAAACCCAAAGCAATCGTAAGCGCTTATCTATTCGCCCCTACCCTATTGAGCTCGTAGAAATAGTAACGCTTAAAAACAACACTCAGGCTACGCTCAGACCAATAAAACCAGAAGACGAGCAAGCACACCAAGCATTTGATCAATCTCTTAATAAAGAAGACAGGTACAAACGATTTTTTGGTGAATTGCCACAGTTTAACCACGATCAACTCGCTAAAATGACGCAAATTGATTACGACCGTGAAATGGCGTTTATTGTATGCCAACGCTTTGAAGGTAAAACACGTACATTAGGTGTATCAAGAGTGATTATGGATCCCGATAACTTACATGCTGAATTTGCTATTGTTGTACGCTCAGACTGCCAAGGTTTAGGTTTGGGTAGAATACTAATGAGTGCAGCAATTAATCACTGTAAACGCCAAGGTGTTGAGTCGGTTGAAGGTATTACATTGCCAGAAAATACCGGCATGATTGAGCTTGCACGTAAACTCGGCTTTAAAATAAGCCGTGATTTTGAAGAAGGCAGCATTAATATGGTGCTTTTACTTAAATAATGACAAACAAACCAACCTCAAGACAAAAAGTAGCGAGTCTGTTTGAAGGCACAGGCGGCTATCATCGCGCTGGGCACCTACTTGATATTGCGCTGATTGCTTTAATTATGATTAATGTAGTCGCTATTATCATTGAATCAATCCCAAGTGTTGCACAGCAATACTACGACGCATTTTTAATCTTAGAAATTGTCTCGGTGGCTATTTTTGGAGTTGAATATGTAGTAAGAGTTTGGTCGTGTGTTGATAAACCCAAATATGCTGCAATTGAAGGTTCTAACGTAAAGCGCCGACTCAAGTATCTTTTTTCCCCATTGGCAGTAATAGATTTAATAGCTATATTGCCTAGCTTATTAATGTTTATAGTACCACTAGACCTGCGTTTTTTACGTGTACTAAGGCTTTTAAGAGTATTTAAACTTACGCGTTATTCACGTGCTATGCAGCTACTTCTACAAGCTTTTTTAAGTGAAGGAAGCTCCCTCTTTGCCGCCTTTTTTATTATGGCAGTTGTTCTTATTTTAGCGTCTTGTGGCATTTATTTAATTGAGCACGACGTACAACCAGATAAATTTGGGTCTATTCCTGCCGCCATGTGGTGGGCAATGGCAACATTAACCACGGTTGGCTATGGTGACGTAGTGCCAATAACACCACTTGGTAAGTTGTTTGGAGGAGTAATAACGCTGCTTAGTATGGGGATGATAGCAATACCAACCGGTTTATTAGCATCAAGTTTTTCAGAGCAAGTACGCAAACGTCGCCAAGCTTTTGAAGACGCTGTACACGAACAGATTCATGGTGGCACACTTAACGATGGCTCGCTTAATGATGAACAGCGCGGTCACTTAGATGAGTTACGTTGTAAATTAGGTCTAAATAAATTAGAAGCTAACAAAGCAATTAAAACTCAACTAAATGAGCACAATAGCAAATTATTTTGCCGAAATTGCGGAAAACGCCCCTAGAATGAACCCAAAGGGCAGCGTATCTTTAACTTAAAAAGACGAGCAGACCTTAGGTTAACTTTTATTGAATATGTCATCCCAGTTACGTGTAATCAGTGCTGGTACATCTTCACTTGAAACTGGCCGACTAAATAGATACCCCTGAAAATGCTTACAACCAAGCGCCTTTAAAAAGGTAAGTTGATGTGAGCTTTCAACCCCTTCAGCTACACACTCTTTTCCTAAACTATGAGCCAATGCTAATGTTGAGCGAATAATGGCTTCATCATCAGAATCAACGCCTATATCTTGCACAAAGCTGCGGTCGATTTTAAGCACATCAATAGGGAAGCGTTTTAAGTAAGTGAGTGAGGCATAGCCGGTACCAAAGTCATCCATATATAATCTACAACCAAGCTTTTTAAGCATTTCCATACTCTGTAAAGCGTGCTTTGAGTCACGAATTAGTATTGATTCTGTAATTTCAAATACAATAGCTTCTGATGGAACTCCTGCAAAGCCTAATGCTCGTTTTATCTCTGGCACTAACTCTTCAAATTCGAAATCTAATGCAGATAAATTTATAGATAAATACAACTCAGGCGACACTTTACGCCATTCTTTTAGCTCATCTAACGCACGGGCGAGCGTTTGTAACATTATTTTTGTAATCAAACCAATACTCTCAGCCGCTAAAGAAAACTCCTGAGTTTGTACTAATTTGTTCTCAGGCCAACGCAGTAACACTTCAAACCCCTCGGTTTTATAAGTTTGCGCATTTATAATCGGCTGGTAGTTATTACAAAATTCATGCTCTTGATATGCCTTAGTTAGCTGTGACTCTAAGTGAAGCGCTCTTTGTACATGTTGATTCATTTCTTGTTTATAAAACTGATAACTGCCCTCAAGTGAATCTTTAGCATGATAAAGCGCAATATTCGCAGCTTTTAATAGTGTTCCACTTTGCAATGCATCATCAGGTGAAATAGCCACACCAATGCTTAAATTAATATTTACAACTTGCCCGCTAATACTGATATTTTGGTTTACACAATCCATAAGTTTTGCACAAATCAATAATACTTCTTCAATTTGGTGAATATCCTCTACAAGTACAACAAACTCATCACCACCAAAGCGTGCAACACTATCTGATGGGCGCAAAGTAAGCTTTAGTCGTTTGGCTACTTTTTTAATTAATTCATCAGCAGCCTCATGCCCTAATGAATCGTTAAAGTATTTAAAGCGTTTAATATTTATGTGTAATAACGCTACCTTGCATTGATGATGTTTGGCTTGCTCTAATGCGTGCTCAACACGGTCATTAAATAATGTACGATTAGGTAAGCCTGTTAATACGTCGTAGTTGGCAAGTAAATGAAGTTCATTTTCAGCTAATTTTTGCGCACTGATATCTGTTAAAATAATTACATAGCTATTTAAGCTTTGGTTGTTATCGGCTACAGCACTTATTTTCACTAATACATGACGCGACTCTCCACTAGCAAGAATAACCGTATCCTCACAAGAAAAGTGCTCCTCAACCGATAACTTTTTCATAATACGTAAATAATCAAACCGATGGCTGCGCGAAATACCTAAATTTAAGGAGCGGCTAGATAATGACTCAGCCGAAAAATTGAACGCCGTTTGTAGGGATTTATTTGAAGCTCGAATATTTAAATTTTTATCGAGTATAAACACCCAATCTCGAGTTTGTTCAAATGCTGCCGTAAATAATAACGCATGCTCTTCAAACACCATTTCACGGGTCATATTAGTATAAGTACCAGCTACTTTTTGCGGTGTTTTGTCGTCCCATTCAACTACTTTGCCAAAGTCTTTATACCAGCGCCAATAACCTTTAGCGTGGCGTAAGCGGTAGGTACAATTAAAATACCCTTTCTCGGTAGATAAAAACTCCAACCATTCTAAACGGAATAACTGCTTATCTTGAGGGTGAATTTTAGCTAAATATTCATCAAGGCTAACGGTTTCATTGCTATATCCCAATTCGCTGTATAAACGAGGCTGATAAATATTTGGGTTAGTCGATTTCCAATCCCAAACTCCAGATTCACTGCCCTCAAGCGCTATTTTTAAACGCGCCTCACTCTCTTTACTTTCTTTATTTGCAGCTAACAAAATACGTTGAATTTTATTACGACGCATTACCCACATAGCTATTAAGGCAATAAATAGCACACCATATAAAACAATAAAATATGGAGCACGCCACAGAGGGTATTTTACTTTTATTTTTAAAATAGCTGGTGAAGTGTATTCACCGGTAAGTGGATCTTTCGCCCAGACTTTTAATTGATAGTTACCTGGGTTTAATTTAGGAAACAATACTCGGTTGTTATTGCGCGTATACGTTTTTTGACCATTATCTAATTGATACTCATAAATAATACGTTCTTGATTACTAAAAGCCATTGCTGAGAATGCAACTTCAAGCCCTATATCATCATGATTTAGCACAACTTTATTTAGTGGCTGTTTTAAATTGGGAGATAAATCTCGTGACATCAAATCAACTCGCGTAATATTTACATGCTCGATAAGCGACTGATGATTTTTGTTTTCCATTGGGTGAAAATAGGTAAAACCTTTAATACCACCATAAGCAATACGACCATCTTTAAGTTGTGCCATGGCATTACTATTAAATTCAGCCGAAAGTAGCCCTTCAGAGGTTGTGAATTGTTGAAAATGAAGCGTTCCTGGATTTAATCGCCAAATACCTTTATGGCTACTCATCCAGATCATACCGTCATCATCAAGCACCATATCGTAGAGCAAAGTACCGAGTTTATTTTTTTCTAGATCAATTGTATGTACTAATTGATAAGTCGTTGCATCTAGCCCTATCAAACCAAAATTAGAAAGTGAGATCCATAAAATATTATTGTTATCTATCACATACGACAGTACGTTAATAGCAACGTTTTCATGTTGCCTAGGTACTTTATAAATCATTTTTAACGCTAAATTTTTTGGATTTACTTGATACAAAATACCCGCATTAAAAAATAATGGAGAGTCGGGTTTATTAGACAAAGCAGGTAAAAATCCGTGGGCTAAAAAAGGTTCAAACTGCGCCATTTCGCCANCCAGCCAATCGGGACACTATTTGCGTATTTACATTATAAACAAACACGCCATGATCAGAGTGAACATAATATAAGTCGCCATTTGGCATTAAGGTAACGCCATGTACCCAACCGGTTATTTGTTCTTGGTTAGCCGGATTTTTTGTTTTAGGTTCGCTGATCTGATGTGTAATGGGATCAAAAATAAACAACCCGCGATTACTATAAAGCCAAAGCTTATCTTTATAAGGCATTATTTCATATACGGTAAACTCAGTGGTGAGTAAATCTACTTTGTAATCTTTTAAATAAGGAGTCCCTGTATTTGCTTTTAAATCAACTTCAGTTAAACCGTTATGCGTTGCTAGCCATATCTTATCTTTGTACTCTGTAATTCCCCAAATCGAGTGATGTGACAGCCCTTCTCCACCGAGTTTACTACCATCAACATTATTAAAATGGTAATTATCATTTGATAAATAAAAAGCGCCATCGGTTTTAGTAGCAACCCATTTACCACCAGACTTATCTTTAGCCATGTCTATAATACTCGTATCGGCGAGAGTATATTTACTCTGCGTAATGCGCGTATTTTTAATTATTTCACCGCTGTTTAAATTAAACTTAAACAGCCCTTTATCTGTCGCTAAATCAATTTTTCCGTGTTCGTTAACTATTTCCCAAATATTTAAATCCGCTAACAATGCTTTATTTTTAAATACTAAATCTAATCGCTCAAACATACCCGATAGATCACTGATATCTACCTGATACAAGCCTTTAACAGTGCCGACTAATAGTTGATTATTTTCAGCTAACGCAAACGACTTCACATTATTTTGATAAATATGATCAGCTTCTCCCTTTAAGTGCTGTAAAGGTCGTATTTGCTCTGTGGCAATATCAAATACATAGGCTCCATGGCTAGTGCCGATAAATATATAACCGTTGTAATGAAATAGCTTTCTAACAAGAGTACTTTTATATTCACTAGGGAGTTCAAAAATAGACGTGATTTCGCCACTTTCTATATCAAGCTTAGCAAAGTCTCGACCTCGACCAATCCATAATGTTTTTTTATCAACGGTAAGCATACTAAAAACAGATTGATTCATTATCTGTTTTTCGCTGGTAGGTTTTTTTAAAAATTGTTTATATGAATCAGTTACCGGATCGTACCTAAATAATCCAGCAAGTAGAGATGCAATCCAAATACGACCTTCGGTATCTTGGTAAATACGGTCAATAATAGCTTCTTCTAACTCGCCATTAGGACCATTAATAGAGAGCACCTGATAGCCATCATATCGATTTAGCCCTGCTTCGGTAGAGAGCCATAAGTAACCGTTATTATCAATTAGCATGGTGTTGACGTAGCTTTGTGACAAACCTTCGCTTGGAGATAAACGCTTAACCTGCGCGCTTAGTTGGCAGCTTACAATCGCCATAAAAACGATAAAGTAACTTACAATCCGGTTAACGCCTCTGCTCATGCTTATTCCACATTATTATTTATTGTTATGGGTATTTTAGGGCGACAATATTACGGTGTTTATAAATATCAAAAAGTGATTGTAAAGCAAAAGTATATGTTAACACTTGGTTAAAACCAAGAGCACTATATAAATCAACTACGTTTTTGTAAGCAAAGGTATAAACTACTTTTTTTTGGCTTTTTAAAAGTGTTGAGATTAGTAACGTAGCTAGCCCTTTTGATCGATGTTTGGGAGCCACAAAAACAGTAGATAAAAATAGAAAATCAGTTTTATTTTGCAGCCTACATGCTGCAATAATTTCTTTATCAGCATAAACAACCCACAGTTGATCTTGCTTATTAGCACGCCCTTTTGCGTTATGTTGCTTATAAAACTTATTTACGAGTGGGGTTTTAATTTCATTTATGCATTCAATCACATACATAGTTGTACCAATTCGCCTAATTAGTACTAATTTAGCATCATAACCAAATACTGTTCAAATTGTTGCTTCAAAAACATTTGATCTGCAATCGGGCGGTTATGGATCGTGTTGTACACTTGTTCACGCGTTTTTTTATTTCGCTTAATTTGATACGCCCAAAATGACGCTTCATAATCAAGCTGAATTTGATACTTTTCCTCACGTGGCAATAGACACAGATTAAAACTCACGGTATTTCCTCATTAATTTATAAATAGATATTCAAACAAGCCACCACTGTGCAACTGTGCAACTGTGCAACTGGTAACCAACTTGCTATTATACACTTCTTATTTTATTGATTTTTTCTGTAATTGGAAGTGATAGTGCATAGACGTTTTAATACTTTGTTATTATTGGTTAATTTATTCTTTAGCGCATCATGTTTGAGCCATCAATATAACCTTACTTTTAACCGCCCTGAAAGCACACCTCAATCTGATTACGTCGTTGAGTTATTAAAACTCGCTTATGCTGATATTGGTTATAAAATACACTTTGTAGATTTTGATCGCCGAAACGCATTATTAGCGGCTAATAACGGAGTATTAGATGGACAGTTAGGTCGAGATATTAGTGTAGAAAATCGTAGTAATTTAATTCGAGTTAACTACGAGCTCCTTAAATTTAATTTAGTAGCTTATAAAAATTGCCAACCAAATACATTTGATCAGCTCGATAATGTTGCGATTTTAGATGGTTACACAGTACAAGAGCGCTACTTATCTAGCTCGCAGTTTCCAGGTAATGTGGTCCGAGTTAAAAATTTAAATACACAGTTAAACTTATTTACTCAACATAAGGTACAGGGAATTCTATTATTTAATTCTTCTTTGCCTAAAAAAACAATAGCAGATACCTGTTTTATAAAAGAAATATTAATAACTTATCCAATATATCATTACCTACATAAAAGAAATGAAAACTTAGTTGAAAAACTACAACACGCATTAATTAAGCTAAACAGCGACGGAACAGTATACGCATTAAGAGCAAAGTATAATTTAAGCTTTTAAAAATCAAAACCTTGCTGTTCTATTGTGTTATCTAATCCACTGCCTTGCTGCTTTTTTTGCAAATAACGTTTATAACGTTGCTGACACAAACTTAATACTTTCTTTTTTTGTACGTTAGTTAACGAATTCCATAAAAAACGCTCATCACGACTGCGATAACACCCTTTACAATAACCTCGATTATTAACCAGACAAATACTTTTACAAGGACTTGGAATATCAAATATTTCAATTTGTTGCATCGCATTTACACCAATTAATTAGAGGTACTTAGTATAGCGTTATTTTTGAACAAAAAAAAAGCAGCAATTAATTGCTGCTTTTCGGTGTTATTTTTAAATTAATCTAAGAGGCTAAAAGCTTAATGCTCACAACCTTTAGTTTTAATCTCTGTTTTACGATGAAACGGTTTGGCGTACATGGCAAGTACCAATGGCTTTAACTCATCTGGTACGCACGCTATACGCTGCTCAAACGTAGCTGTATCTGGCGAATCAATTACTTGTTCTTTACAGCCACCAGCAATGTAATTACCAGGATGTAAGTAAAACGAATCCACAATTTGCTTATCTATCGTTTTTGCAAGTTCTTCAGCACTATCGCAACCCGACTCAATTGGTTTTCCAAATGATAAATGCACGTGTCCTTTCGCTGCGCTAAAGCCCTCAACAATACTGGCAATATCTTCACCTGCCGACTTAATATACTCACCATGCTGTTGTTTATGATAAAGCTCTTTTGCTTTAGCTATCGCACACGGCTCGTACTGATACGATATAGAAACAGGGACTATTTTTAATTCTTTTACATAATCACTAAATTCTTTCTTTTGCTTACGTCCATTCAATTGCAGCATTTTTAAAAGTGCGGGATCGGTTTGATCAAAACCATCTTTTGCACGGCCTTCTTTTTGCGCAATCCAAATAGAATTACCACTCATTAAAGAGTCATAAATATAGGACGAAAGCTGAGTAAGTGCTCTTAACATTTCTTTAGGAGCTTTAGCTGAGCGTTTAACAATAAAACTTTTATTTAAACGCATGAGCTCAGTAATATAAGGTATTTGCAATAAGTTATCGCCAATAGCAATACGTACGGTTTTCATTTTATGCTGAAATAAACCCCAATTAACTAATGCCGGATCGAGCACAATATCGCGATGGTTAGATACAAATAAGTAAGCCTGATCTGAGTCCAGTTTATCGAGCCCCGAAAATGTTACTTTTGAAGTGGTACGCTTTACTAATTTATCTAAGTATTGCGCAACTTCGTTTTGTACATCCTCAACCGTGGTCACTTTACCCCATTTTTTACGTAATTGGCTTCTTACCAATGGACGAGCTATAAATGGCACAGACGATAAAAAGCGCGGTAAGTTATACTTTGCTATTACATCAATAAACGCATTATCGTTCATTAAACGCGAAAGCGAATCCTTAACTTCATCATCGTTATAAGGTCTTATGTCAGCGTACTTGTCTTCTAATTCACTCATTACTACATCTATAATGTTAAAAAACGGCACGCCAAGGCGCACCGTTTATGTCTATGTTCGATTATAACTCAGCCAATCTAAAATGCGAAATTACCTATAAAATGCTTCTATCTTTGACGCACTATTATCATAACTGTAAATTACTTTGTTATTTCTAAAGATCGCTAATCTGCGATAAAGCGGCAAGTTATATATTTATATTCAATTTCTATCTAAGTTACGACCACAAAATTAAGCATTAGTGCCAAAAGTTATGCGCTTAATCATCTTAGATAGCTAATCAAAATAGCATATTATTAGGGGGTTAGTGGGCTGACCACGTTGATATTCTTCACTTATAACAAACATAAGCATCGACTAGTCATTTGGTAGTATTAGCATTAACAAAAGCTAATTTTCGTAGTACCTTAAGCATCAATTCAAATTATCTGTACTTACTTTTTATATATCTTCATTATTTACAGGTATCTGCCTTTATTTTTTAATTAGATTTAATCTATATAATTAGGACACATCATGAAAATTACCGTTCTCGATAACGCGACTTTAGCTAAAACATCACTTACCGGTATAGAGCAATTAGGTGAGCTAACGACTTATGAGCTCACTAGTCCGGAGCAAGTACTTGAGCATAGCCAAGGCGCTGATGTTTTAATTACCAATAAAGCGGTTCTAAATCGCGATACAATTAGTCAATTAAAGCAACTAAAGCTTATTTGCGTAAGTGCAACAGGTACTAATAATGTTGACTTAGAAGCAGCTAAAGAATTTGGTATAGCAGTAACTAATGTTGCTGGTTACTCAACACCTTCGGTTGTACAACATACATTTTCATTAATCACTAACCTTTTAGGTAATACACACCGTTATCAAGCTGATTGCCAGCAAGGTGCATGGCAAAAAAGTGAAATGTTTTGCATACTCGATTACAGCTTTAATGATTTACAAGGTAAAGTATTTGCAATTATTGGCGGTGGAACATTAGGTCAAGGTGTAGCTAAAGTGGCTGAAGCTTTTGGGGCTAAAGTTATTATTGCTGAACGAAAAAATGTTGCATGTCGCGATGGTCGTACCCCATTTGAAGAAGTTATTAAAACTGCAGATATAATTAGCGTACATTGCCCACTTACCGATGAAACCCGTGATTTAATTGCTATTAACGAACTTAAAATGATGAAACCAAGCAGTATTATCATTAATACAGCACGTGGCGGTATTATTAACGAAGCAGACTTAGCTACAGCCCTTGAACAAAATTTAATTGCCGGTGCAGGTGTAGATGTATTAACTAAAGAGCCAGCTGAGCTGTCAAACCCGCTTGCTAATTATAAAGGTGATAATCTATTACTTACACCACATATTGCATGGGCAAGCACGGAGTCAATTGTGCGATTAATTAATGAAGTAAGCTTAAATATTGCCGCATTTAATAAAGACGAATCACGCAACCGCTTGGTGTAGTGATTTTATTGTAGTAATCAAATAAGCTAAAAAATGGCTGTTTTTACTAATACATTTAATATTTTATTAGATAAAAACAGCTTAAATCACTTAACAAACTGATTAATAACAACTTATAAATATGGTCTACTCTTTGCTTTAATACAGCTAATAACCAATTAAAAATCTTATTAAGGTAAAAAAAAATGAAAAAATCACTTTTAGCAGCCGCTTTAATCGCTCCATTTTTAACAGGCTGTGTTATTGCCGTATCAGATGGTGAAGCTGAAACACATTGGGCTGGTAAAAACTCATCTAGCTGGCAAAGTAAGTATAAAAATAATCGTGAAGTAATTGCTGAATTAAAAATGGATAGCAGTTATCAGTCAGTATTAACAACACTAGAAACACCTAGTTTTACTGAGTTATTAAAAAAAGATAACGATGTATATCAGGTATTATTTTACCCAACACATAGCGTTCATTCAGATGGTAAAATGACTAAAGATGAGTGCACAGCACTGGTATTCAAAAACGATAAACTAGTGGGTATTGGCGACACCGCACTGGATATGATCAAATAGAATATAGTCAAAAAGTAATAAACGAAAAACGCCAATAAAAATATTGGCGTTTTACTTATTAGAGCTGTAAATAACTAAGAAAAAACATAATTAGCGAGCGACTATTCTATCGCGTCCCGCATCTTTGGCTGCATATAAACCTAAATCAGCTTCTTCTAAAAGCGCTTCTTCAGCAAATATTTTGCCACTTTCAGTTGTTGCAACACCAATACTGACCGTTATATGGTTGGCATTTAATGATGCTTTATGTTCTATATTTAAACTATTAACTGCATTGCGTAGTTTATTTGCAAATGCTATTGCTTCACTTTTGCCTACACCTGGCAGAACAGCAGCAAATTCTTCGCCGCCATAGCGTGCTATAAAATCACTACCACGTTCACATTCACCAACAAGTGCTTGAGCTACTTGTTTTAAACAATCGTCACCAGCACGGTGTCCGTAGCAATCGTTGTAACGTTTAAAATGGTCTATATCCATAAGTAAAACAGAAAGAGGTAAACCGCTGCGGATACTTCTGCGCCATTCACGAGATAAATTTTCGTCTAGGTAACGCCTATTTGGTATCTCGGTTAAACCATCTATTGAAGCAAGCATTTCTAGTAAATCATTCTTTTGCTTTATTAATAACTGATTACGAACTCGTACACGTACTATTGAGGCGCTAAATGGTTTAGTTATGTAATCCATAGCACCAAGCTCTAAACCTTTCGATTCATCTTCATGGCTATGATTAGCAGATATAAAAATGATGGGTATAGATTGGGTTATTGGGTTTTCTTTAAGTTGTACAAGCACTTCGTATCCATCAATGCCTGGCATAACAACATCGAGTATAATTAAATCAACTTGTGTCGTTTTTACAAAAGTGAGTGCTTTTTCGCCACTTTCCACCAAAAACACTTCATGCTCAGTATTAAGTGTTTTATCGAGTACCAATCGGTTGAGAGGATCATCATCAACAATTAATACCTTAGCTTTTTTTGACATCCTTTGCCCCCAAACCTTTTATAAAAACAATCACTTGTTCTAACTGCATAATAAGCTCTTTCATTGTAATTTCAATAGGCTCATTAGTCGTTTTAAGGTGTTTTTCACACTGCTGTGCACAATACGACAACCTTTTAAAACCTAAATTACCTGCTACTCCTTTAATACTATGCACTAAGCGTACCAAATCATCCTTACTAGTACTTTCATCTATCTGAATTAATTGAATTTGACATAAGTTAGCAAATTTATCAATCATAGTATTAAGTAATGCTTCATCTAAATTAAACTGCGTTAAAGCAAATGATTTTTCAAAAAAGCTAGGTTTAACAAGTCCTAAGTCAGCAATAGCACCTGTAAGTACTTTAGCAACCACTGGCTTTGTTAAATGCTTGTTCATACCACAACGTAAAGAACGTTCAATATCTGCAGGCTCACAATGAGCTGTTAATGCAAAAATAGGGAGCTGCTTTGCGTCAAACTGTTGACGAATCAATGCTGTTGCTTGACAGCCATCGATATGCGGCATTTGTACATCCATTAAAATTAGATCGGGCTTTAAAACCTGCAATAACTCCATACCATCTGATGCACTCGAAGCTGTAACAACATTAATTTCAGCTTGGTGTAACACACTGCTAATAATCTCTAGATTTAATTGATTATCATCAATTGCTAATACTAGGGGCTGTTGATCTTTGTAGTATATATATTAATCAGCCCACATTGGTAGCCACATCATAGTAAATGCTAAAGCGAGCATGGAATGATAATTCCGTTCAAGCTTTTCATACCTTGTAGCTATCCCTCTATATTGTTTGATCCGACCAAAGGCATTCTCAACTAAGTGCCTATATTTGTACATGCACCAGTCAATATCTTCATTACCCACTAAACTGTTATCCTTGCGTGGAATAACGGGTGTAGCGCTATTATCACGAATAAACTCTCTTAGTTTTTCACTATCGTAGCCTTTATCTGCGACAACCACATTACTCGTTGGGCAATTGTCTACAAGTGACTCTGCATGGACGATATCATGCGTATTTCCACAGGATAATTCATAATAAACAGGCAATCCTCCGCTATCTACTGCAAGATGAATTTTAGTCGAATTGCCACCTCGACTCTTACCGATTGATTCATTGCCAGCGGTTCTTGCACCGCAACTATGCTGGTGAGCCCTGACAATACTGCCATCAATAAAGATCCAATCCATATCAGCATAGTGGGATAACACACGAAATAATTCATTCAAAATATCTTTTTTGGACCATAAATTAAATCGTCTATAGATAGCACTCCACGAGCCGAAATAAGACGGTAAATCTCGCCAAGGAATACCGGTACGCATCTTATAGAGTATGCCTTCGAGCGTTTTTCTATGCTCAGGCTTATTATAAATTCGACCACTTAAGTGCATTACTTTTGATAAGACATTCCATGTCGCGTCTGTTAACATTAATCTTGGCATGAGGGTTCGGTGTAACGTTTTTTAGCGAATTCAATTATACCTTATCCTCATGCTGTTTGTTTTTTATACCGCAAAGATCAACACGCCCTA
>NZ_AUTQ01000178.1 GCF_000498095.1 Pseudoalteromonas sp. TB64 | reverse complement strand
CCAAACAGGCGCTGCCCAAAGGGTTCTTCCTAGGGGCTATTTACTCTTTGTTGCTCGGTTTTGACTTAGCCCACTAGGTTACAAATCTCGCGCCGCGATTAAATAGCCCCTAGTTTGAACAAATTTTAATCCGCAAAGATCAACAGACCCTAGTGTATTATTTTTAAAATCGCGAAAATTTAAGGTGAGAAATGCGCAATTTATATATTCTATGTTTTTGTTTTAGTTGCTTAACATTCACAATGCTTAGCCATGCAGGTTCTAATAAAACGCTTTCGGTGGTGGATGCAGAGCAATTTATTAGTCTCGATTCTAGTTGCTGGTACGATAATAAACGCTACACCGAGGGAGCTTTAATACAAGTACACTCTTTTACATTACTTTGTGGTGCAAAAAACCCACAACAAAATAACAGTCAGTTAATCTGGCTTAAAATAGATAAACAAGGCAATGCTATTTACCCGTCGCAGCCTAAAAAAATCACAGTGAATTAGCCTCTATGCGTGAAATAAGCTACAATGCGCATAGTTTAAATAAGCAGTGCAGCTATGAATAATCAACCTAAAAACCCTTTACATGGGGTAACGTTAGAACAAATACTTGTTGAGTTAGAACAGCGACTTGGCTGGAGAACACTCGGTGAGCAAGTGAAAATAAAATGCTTTACTGATGCGCCAAGCATTAAGTCGAGTTTAAAATTTTTACGCAAAACACCATGGGCACGCGATAAAGTAGAAGCTCTCTACATTCATACTATAAATAACAAACCTATTCGCAGACCAAAAAGTGCGCCTAGAGAAACGTCAAATCAAGCACCTGATACAACAGGATTTGTTTGGCCTTCTATTAAAAAATAATTTATAAAGTGATGTATAACCGTGTTATACATCACTTTATACTTTAGCCCCCTCTTACATACCTTTTTATACCTCTTTGCAAATTACATTTAGTGATGCCGGCTCTATGGTAATAACTAATTTGTCAGCTGTTTTAACTTCCCCATCAACTACATACTTAATTGTATTTTCGCCCGTAATTTCGACTTTTTTAGCATTGGTATGATGAGAATTAATTGCTAAATGTGTTTGTGTAATACTGCTAAACATCAGCTCTGCAATACTTAATACCGTTGTAGAGTTTTCGTCATTAGGGGTTAGCCAGCTTATATCAAGTAAACCATCACTGTGGTCGGGTTGCCCACCGCCTTGTGCTAACAATGTAGTAAAAGGTGCGGCATTGGCTACTATAAAGCTATTTGTGCAGATTTCTCGTGGTTCATTATTATCGAGTTTAACGTTAAGTATTTGCGATTTTTGTTCGCTAAATGATTGTAAAAAACCATTGATATAAGCAAGCTGACCTAATTTATTTTTAGACTCTCGGTCTGCTTTTTCTATCATTGATTGCTCAAAACCAATACCCGTTAGTAACAACATAAGTTCATTATTACAGTAAGCGGTGTCTATAAGGCTGGTTTGCCCATCAATAATTAAATCACATGCTTGTTCCACAGGAATAAATTTAGAGCTAATTCCCATTAATACATGAGCAAGTGCATTAGCAGTCCCTAAGGGGATAATACCTAGCTTACAAGATGTATTAACTAATACACTAGCCACTTCTGCAACGGTGCCATCACCACCACAAGCAATAACAATGTCTGGGTTGTGCTTCATAGCTTGCTCAGCTAAAGCCGTACCATTAACTTGTGTTGATGTAGTTAAAACCGTTAAATCATAATAAGCTGATAAACGAGCAATAATTAAGTGCTCTTTATCTTGCCATATTTTTGTACCCGATACTGGGTTGGCAATTAAAAATGCTTTGTTTTTAATTATTAACTCACCTTTTTTATGACGCTTAGCAAGGTGACGTAATTGGCGCTTATTCAAATTAGCTGTTTGGCGAGTTTCTTTTATTTGAGCGAGTACTTCATGTACATCTGCATTTTTATTTTGGCTTAGTAAGTAAGCAGCCATAACAAAAACAGAACGCCCTCGGCCTAAAGCACAGTGTATAACGACACGGCGGTCTTTTTTAATATGATGGTGTATCCAGTTAATAGCCTGATTTAGCTGTGAGTGCGAAGGTATACTGTGATCAAGCACAGGGATATTTAAATACTTTATATTTTCTTGCGTAGAACTCCACTCTAACCCATCAAATTCGCAAGTTACATCTAAAATTGCCGTAATACCGTTACTTTTTAATGTATCTATATCTGAAGGAAATAACCGACAAGCTAAAAACAAGTGCTTATTAATTTGTTGAATGGGCGGCACTTTGTCATGTTTACGTGCCCACGCATTATATATTTGCACGCCAAACAAAAATGGTACGAATGCCCAACGTATATAAAAAGGAATTACACCGTTTTCACGCTTTCTAAATATTTTGGCTATATTAAAAATATAAGCAGCACTAACAAGCGTAAGTGATAGAGCGGTCCAGTAAAAAACAATCGAAAAATAAACTGAGTTTACTTCCCAGCCTGTCAATATAAGTAACAACGCTAGTATTAAATAACTAATTGCAGCCCACATACTGTCTCCTTTAATGGTGTATTACCGTTATTATTTTTGCTTATTTAAACGGTTGAATTTTTAACGTTGCAAATAACGCGCCATATAAAAGTTTAAGGCGCAACACGCTAAAAACATAAGCTATTAATTTAAAAGACTATTTCATAACTAAAAATTCACTTAATAACACTGAATTAAAGTTATGTGCTTTTTACATTGTAATAAGTCAAATATTCCCATTACTATATATTTACAAAAATGATCTTTATTTACTTGTTGTAACGTATAGTTTAGTTGATTCAAATATCTGCTTCACATTATTTTGCATCCAAACTTCACCTTTATACGTTTACTTAATGACAACAAGAAAAAACAGGAACCTTATGGATAATGATGAATTACTACCACTTTTGTGCGCAACAGCACAAGGAGACAAGCATGCTTTTTCAAATCTTTACCAACAAACGAACGGTAAATTGTTCGCTATAACATTAAATATGCTAACAAACAGAGCTCATGCAGAAGAAGTATTACAGGATGCTTTTATAAAAATTTGGCATAATGCCTCAGAATATAATTCATCTAAAGGTACGGTTATTAGTTGGATGATTAGTATTGTTAGATACAGAAGCCTTGATGCACTTCGCTACAATAAAGTACGAAAAGAGCAATCAATGGGTGATGACGATTATAACGAGCAAGCTATTGATGTAACTTACGATGAAGAAACTAAGCTCGTAGAATGTATCGAGCAATTAGATTCACAACAAAAACAAGCTATTCACTTAGCGTATTACAAAGGACTAAGTCATAGCGAATTAGTTGATCATATTGATACGCCCCTGGGCACAGTTAAAAGCTGGATCAGGCGCGGGCTTATGCAGCTACAAAGGTGCTTAACATTATGAATTATAACAAACCTGAACTATTAGATGCGCTTGCTGGCCAATATGTGCTTGGTACACTAAGAGGGCTAGCCCGAAAACGCTTTCAACGCTTGCTACTTACTTCTCATCAAGCGCGCGAAGCGATTTCGATGTGGGAACAAAATTTAAATAATTTAGCGAGCTCTATTACTGCGCAAACACCTAGCGATGATGTATGGCAACAAATTATACAGCGCATTGAAAACCAGCCGCAGCAAAGTAAAAAAGTAATACACACCAAACCATCACTTTGGAGAACATGGTCTTTTGTAGCAACGGCTGCGTGCATTGTTTTAGCCTTTTTAGTAATACAACCGGCTACTAAAATTGAAAATACGCAACAAATTGCGTTAGTTCAAAATCAAGATAAACAATCACTTTGGTTTATAGATGTAAATGAACAAGCACTTTCAATAAAAGCAAGCAGCCAGCTAGTTGCTCAAACAAATAAAGACTATGAGCTTTGGATGATACTTAAAGGTCAAGATACTCCTATTTCTCTTGGTTTATTGCCCAAACAAGGCGGTAAAATATTACTAAAAGATAAACGCTTTAATGCCAGTAATATTACTCTGCTAGCGGTAAGCTTAGAGCCTATTGGCGGCTCGCCTAATGGTTTACCTACCGAAGTGTTGTATACAACTGAGTTAATCCTTTTATAACTTTTTATTGGCTACTTTTAAAAGTAGCCAATTTTTAACAAAATATAAAATAATTTAACTTTTTTGCATCCAATTTAAAACCTGCCCCGTTATTACTCATGACTTCAATCAAAAACTAAAGGACAAAGTCATGAAAGCTTTAACTCCATCAATACTTGCAGTAGTAATATGCAGTACATTTGCTAGTGCACCAAGCGAGGCGTCAAGCCACAGAGAAGCACCAAATATTAGTCGCTTCCCGACTTTAGACTCTACAGATTTTTATATTTTTAATAGTTATGAACAAGGTCGTGACGATTTCGTTACATTAATTGCTAACTACATCCCATTACAAGATGCATACGGTGGTCCAAATTATTTTGCAATGGACCCAGACGCAACATACAACATTCACATTGATAACGACGGCGATGCAGTTGAAGACATTACATTTGCGTTTAACTTTGAAAGCATGCTGCCAAACGATAATCAAGGTGTACAATTAACAGTAGGTCCTGAGGGTAACCAACGTACGGTATCTGTTCCACTTAAAAATGTAGGCGGTGTGTCAGCAGGTAATGACAGTGCGGCTAACTTTAGTGAATCTTACACTGTAAGTATGATTAACGGTCCTCAAAAAGCAGGCACTAGTGTTGAGCTAAATAATACAGCAACAAATTCAACAACATTTAAAAAGCCGCTTGATTACATTGGTAATAAAACATTCACTTCTATGGAAAATTATCAAACTTATGCAGATCAATTTATGTATCAAGTTTCAATTCCTAACTGTGACTCAATGGCAAGAGTATTTGTTGGACAACGTAAAGACCCATTCGTAGTAAATTTAGGCAAAACATTTGATTTGGTAAATTATGTACCAGTTGAAGGCGATAGTGCTCCAGGTGTTGGCGATGGCGGTGGCTTTCCAGGTGGTATTACACAATCTGCTGACAACGATGATTTAGCTGATAAAAACATAACCTCTATCGCTATCGAAATTCCTAAAAGTTGTGTTGTAGGTGAAGGAAATGGTGTAATTGGTTCGTGGACAACAGCGAGCTTACCACAAGCACGCATTTTAAATCCTAATGCTAAATTTGCTAACAACGCTGTTAACGGCGGCGCATTAACACAAGTTTCTCGTTTAGGTAATCCACTTGTAAACGAACTTGTAATTGGTATTAAAGACAAAGATACATTTTCTACAGCTCATCCAAAAGATGACGCACAATTTTTAGATTATGTTTCTCATCCTGCTTTACCTGAACTATTAAATATTTTATTTAAAGATGCTGTTAACACAACACTTGGCGCTAATTTAGAAACACTTGCACCAACAAACTTCCCACGCACAGATTTAATTACCGCATTTTTAACAGGCTTTGCAGGCGTTAACCAACAAGCTACGGTAACACCTTCAGAAATGTTGCGATTAAACACTGCTATTGCAGCCACAGCGCAAGCTGATCAATCAACATTTGGTGTAGCCGGAAACGATTTAGCCGGTTTTCCAAATGGTCGCCGCCCAGGTGATGACGTAGTTGATATTGCGCTACGCGTTGTAATGGGACGTTTATGTCATCCTATTCCTGTAGGTGGAGAAGACACTGATTTAGGTCTTTGTACACCAGAGGATGCTAATGTAGGGACTGTACCATTTACCGATGGTGCACCTGTAAATGCATCTATGATGGATGCTAGCTTCCCATATCTTGCAACACCACTTGCGGGTTCTAAATAAGGATCACGATAATGCGTAATTTAAAAGCTTCACATGCGTGTTTACTTGTTAGTTTTTTAGTAATAAGTGGATGTAGTGATGATGATAAAAAATCATCACCCGCTGTAAATTCAGCACCAACAACAAGTAATGTCGCACTTACAACGCAAACTGAGGTTGCTATTAATGACATGCTAGTAGCTGATGACGTAGATGGCGATGCACTAACCTATAGCTTAACGTCAAACTCTACGCTTGGCAGCACTGTTGTAAATGCAGACGGTAGTTATACTTATACGCCAAATAAAGAAGCAACTGGCGCTGATAGTTTTGTATTTAGCGTATCAGATGGCGTTAATGAACAAGTAAGCGCTAGCGTTAATATTACAATTGAAGCATTGCAAGTAGACTTTGCTCAATTTGCAACAGATGCATTTAATCAAGGTCCTAATGCAGAGCCTCTTTCAGTAAATGGTCGTGTTTTTACAAACGCAGATACTGATGTTGATGACTTGCTTTCTACAAATAATAACTAATCAGTAAATATTAAGCTGACAGGCCATGGATGGCTTTTTTAAGGATATTAAAATGCACCTACCCAGCATTAAATCAGTTAAATTAACAACCGCACTTATTGCGACTTTATTTTCATGTAATGCTTTTACAAAGCCTTATATTCCGAGTGACGATAGCGTTGTAGCATCAAGTAGATCTGTAATTACAGCTAAACTCTCCCTTGATGAAATAAATTCGCTCGTGGTTAACAGCCAATATGTAGGACAAACGGAGCGCTTACAAGGCATGCTTAAAACACGTTTAGCTACATTGTATAAGCAAAACCCAACACCTCAAGTTGGCTATTTATATGCACGCGTATTACAAAAAGAACACCTATTTAACGAAGCTATAAACGTAGCCAATCAAGTATTAGCAATTGAGCCTAATCACAGCAATAGCCACTTACTACTTGCAAACATTTACATGACTAAAGGTCGGTTTATTGAAGCAAAACAACAATGCGTGGCATTAATCGGATTAGTAAGTATAACAACTACGAGTACATGTGTATTAGATGTACAAAGTCAGCACGATGACCTTTTACAAAGCTATCAATCTTTAAAAAAGATAACTCAAAATAAAGATATAAGCCTAGCAACTACACACGTGCTGAGTGAAATGAGCTACCGCTTAAATAACTATGATGCTGCTTTTGCATATATACAAGATATAGATTTACGAAAAGCCCCTGTCAGTCTTATTGTTTTGTGGGCAGACATACAACTTGAACTAAATAATGACCAGCAACTGCTAGATACTTTGGGGGAATTACTCACCGATAATAATAATTTAGAAGATGCTATTTTACTGAGACTTGCCATTGCAGAAAAAAAACTAAATAATTCTGATAAAAAATGGCAAACTATGATGAAAAGCCGTGTTGATTTACGTGAGTTACGCCAAGATACTTTTCATGCCAGCGATTTAGCAAAATATTACATTGCAGTGCAGCCTAATGGTCAAAAAGCATTATATTGGGCAAATATTAATTGGCAACAAGCAAAAATGAGCGCAGACGAGCAATTAATTATTCAAGCTAAAGCGATGCAACGAGACACTCTATGAGAACTTTTTTCTTATTAATTATTACCTCAATACTTTTTCTTTACTCAGCAAGTAGTTTTTCTCATCAGTTAAGTACCAGTTATATAACGCTTAACAACGACACTAATAAAAATCAATACATCGGTGATTGGCAAGTTAACATTGCCGATTTAGAACAAATAGTCCCGCTCGATCTAGATCAAAACGGACAAATATCGTGGGCAGAAATTAAAGCAAAACGCAGCTCAATCAACCAATTTATTAGCGCTAGTTTAACGCTATCACAAACTGAGCAGGTATGTGCTTTATCGAGTGAAGCAACGTACCAATTAGATAATCACTTTAATCAGCCCTATTTAGTGATCCCACTTTTATTTAATTGCGATAGCAATAATTCAGTCACGCTTAATTACAGTGCTTTTTTTAAAACCGATGCAAATCACAAAGCAATTGTGAATATAAACAATGTATCGCGTGTATTTAATATTAACGATGCAAAGCAAACGTTTAGTGTTACTCAGTCAAGCTATTTAAGCACCTTTAGTCAGTATGTGTATCAAGGCGTTATACATATTTTAATTGGTGTTGATCATATTTTATTTTTAATTGCCCTGTTGCTGCCATGCGTACTTACTCGTACACAAAAGCAGTGGCAAGGTATTACATCAAAAAAACAAATAATTAAGCACACGGCTTGGATAGTTACCGCATTTACGCTTGCGCATTCTATTACGCTCACCGCGACGGCATTAAACCTTGTGTCACCAAATAGTCGCTGGGTAGAACTCGGTATTGCAATATCTGTACTTTTTGCCGCGCTAAATAATGTATGGCCCGTAGTACTTCGTCTGGGTTGGCTCACGTTCGCATTTGGTTTATTACATGGAATGGGATTTGCCAGTGTATTAGGCGAGCTTGGGTTATCTAGCGATTATCAATTACTAAGTATTCTTGCATTTAACTTAGGGGTTGAGTTTGGTCAGCTTAGTATTTTACTTGTTGCCTTGCCGCTATTGATTTGGGTAAGAAATTACGATTGGTATAAAAAATGGTTAATGCCAATAGGCTCAATTGCAATTGCACTTATTGCTTTGCAGTGGTCTATAGAGCGATTTTAAAACCTGTGCTCATTAAAGTAAAACTAGCCAAGTTTATTGGCTAGTTTTTAGATTTACTTTTATTAGCGCTCAAATGGCATAAGTAAGGTTTTCATTGCTGGGCGAAGCGCTATTAATACAGTTTCTTCTGTAAGCTCTGGGTAAAGTACCTTTCTAAGTAATAACCCTGCCATTACAGAAAAAATAACATTAATACGACTATCTAACTCCGCTTCATCAATGTCTTTAATAACACTGCTTTCACTAATAAGAAGCTGGCGCATTCTGTTACGTGCTTGCGTATCGGCATCTCGCAATAAAGACGCTACTTTAAAGTTTCTGCCTGCTTCAGCCATCATGTCTAAATCAACAACGCATGCACCTGTGTCCATGTGTCTTTTAACGCCAATATTTAAACCATCTAATAAAACCGTTAAAATATCGCCTGGTTGATCTTCAAACTCTTGAAATATAGAAAACATCTCTTCCATGTCTTTTTCTATAATACTTTCTATAATTGCTTCTTTGCTTTCGAAGTAATTATAGATATGCCCAGCGCTCATGCCTGCCGTTCTTGATATTTCAGCCATACCTGCACCATGGTAACCTTTACGGCGAAAGCAATCAGCTGCAGCGCAAAGAACTTGCTCTCTTCGCGCCTGTGCAAGTGCTGGGTCTGTGTGTCTTTTGGTTTTCATACGAAACTCCATTACCAAACCAATCGGTTCGACAAAAGGTGTTTTAATGGTAAGTCATATACAAATATAAGTGTATTTAACGCGCTAACTTACACCAGCTATTTAGACCTACTACTGTATTAAATGGCTATACATATAATTAAGTACAGCCATTTATATTACTTAGCTTGGCTCGTTTTAACGTTTTTATCCCAGCCACCACCAACTACTTTGTACAGGCTAATTTTACTAGCGAGTAAAGCTTGTTGACCAACAATGTTCTGTTGCTGGGCGCTGTACCACGTTCTTTGAGCATCAAGTACTTGTAGGTAACTATCGGCACCGTTATCGTATCGTGCTTGCGATAAATCAAATGTTGATTGTCGGCTTTTTAGTAGCATATCAAGTGCATCTAATTGCTCTTGATACCCTTGCCTATCAGCTAATGCATCAGATACTTCACGAAAAGCTTGCTGAATTTTTTGCTGATACGTAACTAATGCAATTTCTTGATCTGCTTGTGCTACATCTAACCGAGCTTGGTTTCGACCCATATTAAAAATAGGTAAACTCACCGATGGCACAAAGCTCCACGTACCAGAGCCTGCGTCAAATAAATCACTTAAATCACTAGACGCTGTACCGGCATTAGCCGTTAAACTAATACTTGGATAAAAAGCAGCACGCGCAATACCAATATTGGCATTTGCAGCTAATAACAAGTGCTCGGCTGCTTTAATATCTGGTCGCTGAGTTAATAAGTCAGATGGCAAACCTACTGGTATAGCGGGTAAACTTAAAAGTGAATCCAATGATTTACTTGGCAATAAATCGCTCGCTACTGGCTTACCTACTAACAAATCAAGCGCATTTTTGTCACGATTTAATAGGCGTTTATACGTTGCAATATCAACTTTTGCAGTAGCCACTGTGCTTCTAAGTTGCTCAAGCGTAATTTTTGAAGCGGCACCTAAATCAAAACTTTTTTGAGTAAGCGACAGCGACTCTTGTTGAGACGTTAACGTATCTTGAGCTAATTTTAATAACTGCTGATCGGCAGCGTAATTTAGCCACGCATTAGCAAGTTCTGCTACTAGCGATACCTGCGTGCTGTATTGGCTAAGTTCAGTAGAGTATAAGTTTTGCAGAGCTTGCTTTGATTGGTTGCGTACTTTGCCCCAAATATCCAACTCGTACGACGTAATACCTACCGTAGCACTGTATTGAGAGCTAATAGCTGCATCGCCAGTACNGGTAAACGCTGGCGCGTACCCGAACCATCAAAGTCTAATGACGGATACAATGCAGAGTCTTCAATTTGATATAAACCACGTACACGTTGCACGTTAAGCACAGCAATTTGCATATCTTTATTGTGCTCTAAGCTTTGCGTTATAAGTGATTGTAGTTTTTTATCACTAAAAAACTGCTGCCACTTTAAAGCCACTTCTTGTGCTTGCCCAGCACCCGATGCATATGCATCAGGTACTGGTAAAGTGATATCTTTTTGCTCAGGTGCAAGTTGGCAGCCACTTAATACAACAAGCGCTATAGCACTTAAAGTAAATGTTTTCACACTCATTCTGCACTCTCCTTAATAGTCTCTTTAGACTTACCAGGGAATACACGACGAACTAATACAAAAAACAACGGTACAAATACAACAACTAATATTGATGATGCGAGTGTGCCGCCAATAATAGAAATACCTAACGCATTTTGCGCACCAGAACCCGCACTTGAGGCTATAGCAAGTGGTATAACACCACAAATAAAGGCCATCGAAGTCATGAGTATTGGACGTAAACGTAAGCGAACTGCTTCAACTGCTGCATCTACTAATCCGAGCCCATCATCCATTTTATGAATCGCAAACTCTACAATCAGTATCGCATTTTTAGAGGCAAGACCAATGGTGGTTAATAAGCCTACTTGTAAGTAAATATCGTTAGATAATCCACCTGTTACCGCAGCCATAATCGCACCAAATATACCCAGTGGCACAATCATCATTACCGCAAACGGTACCGACCAACTTTCATAAAGCGCGGCTAAACATAAAAATACAAACAACAGCGATAAGCCATATAGTAAAGGTGCTTGACCGCTACTTGAGCGCTCTTGGAATGAAATACCGGTCCACTCAGACGAAATACCATTAGGTAATTGTTTAACTAAACGCTCCATTTCATCCATTGCTTGGCCTGTACTGTAACCCGGCGCTGCGCTACCTTGAATTTCCATAGCTGAAAAACCATTGTAACGCTCTAAACGTGGCGAACCATACGTCCAGTAGGCACTAGCAAACGCTGAAAACGGCACCATATCGCCATTATCATTACGCACATACCACTTATTTAGATCCTCAGGCACCATGCGCGATTGTGCATCACCTTGCATATACACTTTTTTAACTCGACCACGGTCAATAAAGTCATTCACATAACTACTACCCCATGCTGTCGAAAGTGTACTGTTAATATCGTTTTGCGACACGCCAAGCGCTTCGGCTTTTGCCAAATCTGTATCAAGTTGTAGTTCTGGCATATCTTCTTGTCCATTTGGACGTACGCCCGCTAAAATTGGACTTTGGCTTGCTAAACCTAATAACTGATTTCGCGCAGCTAAAAGTGCATCATGCCCTAGGCCTACACGGTCTTGTAAAAAGATATTAAAACCATTAGCAGTACCCAGTTCAACAATTGCAGGTGGCGGAAAGGCAAAAACAAATGCTTCTTTTATCGTTGAGAAGTACCCCATTGCTTTACCAGCAACACCTTGTACCGATAAATCATCGCGTTGACGCTGATCCCAATGTTTAAGGTTAACAAAACCAATTGCAGAGTTTTGACCTGAACCTGCAAAACTAAATCCTGTTACAGTAAAGATACCGTTAACAGCCTCAGATTGGTCATTTAGGTAATGGTTTTCCATTTTTTTAACAACTTCTAACGTTTGCTGTGTTGTAGAACCCGCTGGTAACGAAACTTGGTTAAATAAAATACCTTGGTCTTCGTCTGGTAAAAATGCCGTTGGTAAATGCGAAAATACATACACCATGCCACCCACTATTACCGCGTAAATAAGTAAATAACGCTTAGAGTGGTTGATCATTCGGCTAACAAAGCCTTGCGCACCGCTATTAGTTTTATCAAACCCACGGTTAAAACCAGTGAAAAACTTGCCAATAAATGACGTGTTATCATGAACATGGCTTGGTTTTAAAAGCGTTGCACACAATGCAGGTGTTAAAATAAGTGCCACCAATACCGACAAGCCCATTGCCGATACAAGCGTAATAGAAAACTGACGATAAATAATACCGGTAGAACCACTAAAAAATGCCATTGGGATAAATACCGCAGAAAGCACCATGGCAATACCTACCAGCGCGCCTTTAATTTCATCCATAGATTTTCGTGTTGCTTCAAGCGCCGAGAGTTTTTCCTCGGTCATTAAGCGCTCAACATTTTCTACAACAACGATTGCGTCATCTACTAATAAGCCTATGGCAAGCACCATCGCAAACATCGTTAGCGTATTTATTGAATAACCAAAGGTGTATAAAATACCAAACGTACCTAGTAAAACCACTGGCACTGCTATTGTCGGTATAAGCGTTGCCCTAAAGTTTTGTAGGAACAAATACATAACTACAAAAACAAGTACAACAGCTTCAATTAATGTATGAATAACTTTTTCGATAGATAACGATACAAACGGCGTTGTGTCGTAAGGTATAACAGCATCTAACCCCTCAGGGAAAAACGGTTTTAGCTCTTCAATTGCTTTTTTAACTCCAGCGGCAGTATCAAGTGCGTTAGCACCACTGGCTAATTTAATACCTAATCCGGATGCAGGTTGTCCATCGTAACGAGCAACAACGCGGTAGCTTTCACCGCCAAGCTCTACTCTAGCAACGTCCTCTAGACGTACAAAAGAGCCATCTGGATTGGTTTTAACTAATATTTGTTCAAATTGCTCTGGCGTTTGTAATCGACTTTGCGCAGTTACTGTTGCATTAAGTTGCTGACCATCAACGGCAGGCATACCGCCAAGTTGACCGGCAGATACTTGTGCATTTTGCGCACTAATTGATGCACTAATATCAGCAGGTGTAAGCTTATAATTTTGTAACTTTGCAGGGTCTAACCAAATACGCATCGCGTACTGAGAACCAAACAGCTGCACTTCACCTACGCCTTCAACACGCGAGACAATATCTTGCACGTTTGATGAAACATAATCACCAATATCAATGTTATTCATGCTGCCATCTTTAGACACAAAAGCATAAACCATTAAAAAGTTACGTGCAGACTTTGCAACTACAACGCCTTGCCTTTGAACGGCTTCTGGTAATAGTGGAGTCGCTGTCGCTAGTTTATTTTGCACTTGAACTTGTGCAATATCAGGGTCAGTTTCAGCGCTAAACGAAAGTGTAAGCGTAGCAGAACCACTCGACTCAGAAGTAGATGACATATAAAGCAAGCCATCAAGTCCTTTCATTTTTTGCTCAATAACTTGCGTTACCGTATCCTCTAGTGTACGTGCAGATGCACCAGGGTACGTTGCAGTAATACTCACTGCAGGTGGTGCAATTGAAGGATACTGCGAAATAGGTAAACTCCTAATCGCCAAAATACCTGCAAGCATCACTACAATAGCGAGTACCCAAGCAAATATCGGTCTATCGATAAAAAATCGTGACATTAAAACTCTCCGTTATTGCGCTTGATCGGCTTTAGCAGACGATTGAATTTCAGAAGGATTCACTGGTGCACCAGGGCGGATTTTTTGTAAACCTTCAACTATTAACTTATCGCCATCCATTAAGCCATCAGTAACAAGCCAATCAGAACCAATCGTTCTGTCTACTTTTAATACGCGGCTTTCTACTGTGTTGTCTTTACTCACAACCATTGCTGTTGGTTCGCCTTTTGAATTACGGCTAACACCACGTTGCGGAGCTAAAATAGCACCCGCCTTAACACCTTCCACAATAGAAGCTCGGGCATACATGCCTGGCAGTAATAATTTTTCTGGGTTTGAAAATTTAGCACGTAGTGTTACTGAGCCAGTACTTGGGTCAACAGTCACTTCAGAAAACTGTAATGTGCCTTTGTGAGGATAAATTGACCCATCTTCCATAGTGAGCTCAACATCAGTTTGACTCGCAGAATCAACCGTTAAATCGCCAGATGCAAGTGATTTTTTAAGCTTTGTAAGTTCGTTACTTGATTGTGTTAAATCGATGTAAATTGGATCAAGCTGAGTAACGGTAGCAAGTGCAGTACTTTGATTGGCACTTACTAATGCACCTACAGTTACGCTTGATTTACTAATTTGCCCACTGATTGGCGAAGACACATGGCTGTAATCAAGATTAATTTGCGCTGTTTGTAACTGCGCCTTAGCTGTTAACAATTCAGCTTTTGCTTGTTTGTATGCAGCATCAGCCTCGTCAAAATCTTGCTGACTTACCGCTTTTATTTTTAAAAGCTCGCTAAAACGAGATGCCTTGGCTTTACTACTTGAAATACTTGCCTGAGCCCGTGCAACACTTGCTTCACTTGCTGCTAAGTCTGCTTCAAATGTCGCAGGGTCTATTTGATACAGAGCCTGACCTTGTTTAACCTCTTTACCTTCTACAAATAAACGAGATTGCACAATACCACTTACTTGTGGGCGAATTTCAGCAATTTGAAATGCACTGATACGACCAGGAAGTTCTTTTTTGAGAGTAAGCGCTTGGCTTTTTAATGTAATAACCCCTACTGGAACGGCTTTTGGTGCAGAAGCTTGCGACTGTTCAGCTGCCTGGTCGCAACCAGTTAAAGCAACAGAACCGACGAGGGCTGATAATACAAATAAAGCGATGCGGGAACGCTGCATGTCAAATACCTTTTAATTTAGAGTGAACGATCATTCTAAAGTAAAAGTGTTCAATAATGAATCTTAATACGACGAAATTTATAGAAACTTACACTCTAAAAAAACAATGTAAGTATTAGGTAGTACACCATGTTAACCTGATGAAAATTAAATAATCTAGCTTATTAATAAAATAGCAGTAATGATTATTTACTAATTAAAAAACAAAAAGCCAAGCATAGCTTGGCTTTTAAATGTACCTAAAGATAAATACACTCACTTTAAAAGTGCGATTTACTCAGTTACAGGTGGTGACGTTATTGTAGGAGCTACTCGCGAAACAAGTAACTGCTCTACCCTAATTCCTTCTACATCAACAACCTCAAACTTAAAGCCAGCATACGTTAAATGTTCAGCACGCTTTGGAATACGTTTCATGGTATAAATTAAAAAACCAGCAACCGTTTCGTAATGCATTTGCTGTGGAAACTCTTCTATATCTAATACTTTAGCTAAATCAGTAATAGGTGTTAAACCATCCACCAGCCAAGAGTTCACGTCGCGCTCAATTATTAGCTCATCACCTTGATGGGTAATTAAATCCCCCATAAAGCCTTTCATTAAATCTTTAACCGTAACAATACCAACCGATAGAGCATATTCATTAACCACAACGGCAAATGGTTTTGCTGCACTTTTAAACGCGTTTAACGCCTCAGATAAACTCAGTGTTTCTGGAAGGTAAAAAACATCCTTATCAATAAGCTCATCATTTATATTTGCTACATCACCTTTAAGCACTTGCCTTAAAATATCTTTAGATTCTACTGATCCATGTAATTTATCTAAGTTTCCTGATACCACTAAAAAGTGATTATGAGGATGGTCAATAATTTTAGTCGCAATATCATGGCTACTTTCGTTTAAATCAAAATACACAATTTGGTCGCGAGGCGTCATTACACTCGATAAAAATCGGGCTTCTAGGTCAAACACATTACCAATGAGTTCGTATTCTTGTTTTTGTAAGCTACCATACGCAGCACCTGCGTCCATCATTGCTACAATATCTTCCGTTGTTACATTGTCTTCTCGCTCAGCCGGTACTTTAAATAAACGCAGTACAAAGTTTGTTACGCCGTTAAAAAACATAACCAGCGGCGTTAATGCAAAGGTAACCCAGCGCATTATTGTCACCACTCTAACAGCTACCGCTTCAGGCATGATCATCGCTAAGCGTTTTGGCATTAAATCGGCAAACAATATAAATAAAGAAGTAATAGTAAAAAACGAGAATAAAAAGCTGATTTTTTCTAAATGCGCGCCTTGATAAAAAAGTACTAATATACTTTCAACATAAGGAGATAGTGCCTGCTCGCCTACAATACCACCCAGTATAGCAATTGCGTTGAGGGCTATTTGAATCATGGCAAAAAAAGCACCCGGATTCTCTTGCAGTTTTAATACCGCAGCCGCTTTTATATTGCCTTCATCTGCCATTACTCGCAGCTTTATTTTTCGTGACGCTGCAATTGCTATTTCCGACATAGCAAACAACGCACTGATCAAGATCAATAAGCTAATCCCGATTAAATCACCCATTTAACGCTCCAAAAAAGTTAGTGCTTTTGAAACAAAAGCAGCTGATTATAATCGCTTTTTTAAACGCAGCAATTTAAATTTACAATATATATTTTAACCACTAAATTTCAATTAGTTAAGCTTGTAAAACTATAAATTTCACTCTTTAAATTTTACTAAAGGCGGCTTTTAATTGAGTTACTAAGGAAGGATCCATATTAATATTGCACGCAAAGTACAAAGGAGATTGTGCGGTGTTTAAGCTCAGTACGGGTTCAAGTAACTTTAACTTTGGTTCAGTTTTAGCTCTATGAGCAAATTGCTTTTTACTTAATACTATAAAATCTAAAATATCGTGCCTTGTACTCACTAATTTATCTATTTTATCTAAGTTGTCGATTAGTAATAAATGCTGGGACTCACTAAACCCTCGCTCAACTAAATAGTGATGGCTAAAGTTTTCTCTAAGTACGGCTGTTTTATAGCGTTTAGCATCGTTTAAAGTATTTAGTTTTATACTGCGAGATTTTAGGGCATAAATAGCAGAGTCAAAAGGTTCGAGTTCAGCTATCCAGGTAAACTTTTTTTCTCTGTTTGGCAGTCTAACCATAGAAAAAATACAGGTGTACTTGTCACGTAGTACAGCATTATAAGACACGGTCCAATTATGAACTAAAATAGTGTAATCAATACCTGAGCCATCAAGTGCTTTATTTACTTTGTCGATTGAGCTACCGACTAGGGGCTGTTGATCTTTGTAGTATATATATTAATCAGCCCACATTGGTAGCCACATCATAGTAAATGCTAAAGCGAGCATGGAATGATAATTCCGTTCAAGCTTTTCATACCTTGTAGCTATCCCTCTATATTGTTTGATCCGACCAAAGGCATTCTCAACTAAGTGCCTATATTTGTACATGCACCAGTCAATATCTTCATTACCCACTAAACTGTTATCCTTGCGTGGAATAACGGGTGTAGCGCTATTATCACGAATAAACTCTCTTAGTTTTTCACTATCGTAGCCTTTATCTGCGACAACCACATTACTCGTTGGGCAATTGTCTACAAGTGACTCTGCAT
This sequence comes from Pseudoalteromonas sp. TB64, assembly GCF_000498095.1. Classification (GTDB taxonomy): domain Bacteria; phylum Pseudomonadota; class Gammaproteobacteria; order Enterobacterales; family Alteromonadaceae; genus Pseudoalteromonas. The sequence continues at coordinate 535 of NZ_AUTQ01000178.1, read as the reverse complement.
GGACGATATCATGCGTATTTCCACAGGATAATTCATAATAAACAGGCAATCCTCCGCTATCTACTGCAAGATGAATTTTAGTCGAATTGCCACCTCGACTCTTACCGATTGATTCATTGCCAGCGGTTCTTGCACCGCAACTATGCTGGTGAGCCCTGACAATACTGCCATCAATAAAGATCCAATCCATATCAGCATAGTGGGATAACACACGAAATAATTCATTCAAAATATCTTTTTTGGACCATAAATTAAATCGTCTATAGATAGCACTCCACGAGCCGAAATAAGACGGTAAATCTCGCCAAGGAATACCGGTACGCATCTTATAGAGTATGCCTTCGAGCGTTTTTCTATGCTCAGGCTTATTATAAATTCGACCACTTAAGTGCATTACTTTTGATAAGACATTCCATGTCGCGTCTGTTAACATTAATCTTGGCATGAGGGTTCGGTGTAACGTTTTTTAGCGAATTCAATTATACCTTATCCTCATGCTGTTTGTTTTTTATACCGCAAAGATCAACACGCCCTA
>NZ_AUTQ01000177.1 GCF_000498095.1 Pseudoalteromonas sp. TB64 | reverse complement strand
GCAGCAAGCACACCACCAGAAGCCGCACCTAAAATACCACCTTCGGCAGCTTTAGTACCTTCATCTACAGCAAAGTCATCTTTTGTATAAGAATCGTTTGCAACGATACTAATTTCTGAATCTTTTATACCTAACGCTTCTAATCTATAGATTGCTAATGTAGCTTTAGACGTATTGCCAAATAAACCTGTAATAACATTACTCATATCTTAATTCCTTTTCTTAGTTTAAACGTTGTGTTGCTAAACTAATAAAAGCAAATAACAAACCAAAAATAGTTTATTTATAAATAATTTAAAATTAAACCTAAAAAATCAGCAACTTGGAATGCTAAAAACAAAATGTTCAATAGCGATTTTTTATGTTTATAAAAATAAAAATTGAATTTATTACCAACTTAGATGTAAATAATTCTCAATTAATACTATATATCGGTATTTTTAAATTACTGAGCCATTTATGTGTTTTAACATTGAGCTAATATAGTAATAAATAACATATAAAACATAGCCATATATATTCTCTATAAATTAAACTTAACTCCAAATTTAATAGTTCTACGTAATGTGTTTTTCTCTACATAAAACATATTTTATATCTTGCTATCGCAGTGTTTCGCTCATATAGTCAGCAAATTATCACACCTTTATTTTGAACATTTTTGTTTATGAAATCTTCTGCTCCTGCTAGCGTTTTTGGTACCTTATTAGGTTATGCACCTGGTAATGTTGCTGTGTATTCATCTGATTATGATACGGCTGATGAAAGCATTTATCCTAACCGAAGTGCCTACCGTAGCTACCTTGACGGCATTTACATGGGCTATAAATGGCAATGCGTTGAATTTGCTCGTCGGTGGATGTACCTCAATCATGGTTATATTTTTGATGATATAGCCATGGCTTACGATATTTTTGAGCTGCGTTCAGTGCGCGATGTAAATAGCCAAAGCAGACTACCGCTAAACGCTTTTAGAAATGGTGCTAAACATCACCCTCAAGTAGGTAGCTTACTTATTTGGGAGGAAGGCGGCGAGTTTGAAGAAACAGGTCATGTTGCTGTCGTTGTTGAAGTACATGAGGATAAAATACGGCTTGCTGAGCAAAATGTAGGACATCAAATATGGCCAAAAGATCAAAGCTGGTGTCGTGAGCTAAAAGCCAAAGTAACTAAAGATGGCGACTATTGGATTGAGTGCTCTTACAGCGACGCCACTATTTTAGGCTGGATGACACAAACAGATAAAACCGAATATGCTGAGCCAACGTCTGAGCTAAACACTGACTTATTTACTATAGAAGCACATAAAGCAGCAGATACAGGGCAAGCAAATAAGTCATGGTTAAATATTGCGAATGACGATGAAGCTGCTTACGTAGAAATGATGCAAGGTCATAAACTTACATCCGTAGATGAGGATCAGCATAATTACTTTGCAATATCTCAAACGGCGCAGCAAACTATTGAGCATGCTACAAATGAGCTACATGGCTTATTTATGCACGCTACCGATTACGTATTGCAGCACCCTGAGTTATTAAAAAAGTTTAATTTACCCGATGTTGTGCTTAATAAAATTCGTCAATCGTGGGATAACCGCTTAAACCAATTAATTACCAGCCGGTTTGACTTTGCCTTAACAGCAGCTGGTTTAAAAGTTTACGAATACAATTGCGATTCGGCATCGTGTTATATGGAAAGCGGCAAGGTTCAAGGTAAATGGGCAAAACACTTTAGTGTTAAAACAGGTGTAGATGCAGGTCAAAATTTATTTAAAGACCTCGTAAAAGCATGGCGTAAAAGTGAAGTAAAAGGCCTTGTTCATATTTTACAAGACGATGAACCAGAAGAACATTACCACGCATTATTTATGAAAGAAGCTATTGAAGCCGCAGGCTTTGAATGTAAATTAGTCGTAGGTTTAAGTTCACTTAGCTGGAATGAATCTGGCAACATAGTAGATGAAGACGGCTCACAGCTGAGCTATGTGTGGAAAACCTGGTCTTGGGAAACTGCGCTTGATCAAATTCGTGAGGAATGCGAAGCTGATCAATTATTAACTGATAACTTTGAACCACAATTTCAAGTTGGTGAAACACCGCGCCTAGTAGATGTACTGCTGCGTAAAAACGTGATGGTATTTGAACCACTGTGGACATTAATCCCAAGTAATAAGGCCATTTTACCAATACTTTGGAGCTTGTTCCCTAATCATAAGTATTTACTTAATACCGCGTTTGAACTTAACGACGAGTTATTACAAACTGGTTATGTAGTTAAACCGATAGTAGGACGTTGTGGTGCTAATATTCAACTTGTTGATGAACAGCAGCAAGTTATAGAAAAAACAGCTGGGCACTTTGCCGAGCAAGACCAGATATACCAACAACTATTTGCACTGCCTAAAGTAGATGACTACTTTGTACAAATATGTAGCTTTACGGCTGCTGGTAAATACTCTGGTGGTGGCGTACGCGTTGATAAAAGTATGATCATAAACGGTCATAGCGATTGCATGGCACTGCGTATTAAATAATGAGTAACACTAAGCTCGCAATATCGTCGCGGGCTTGTACTTATTAACTTCATTAAATACAAAAAAATTAAGGTTTTTCATGGCAAATCAATTCAATGTACTCGATACACGTTTAAAATTATGTTGCGGAAATGGTGGATATACACGTGAAGGATTTTGCTATGTACCAGAGTCAGATCTTGGTAATCATAGTGTATGTGCAATTATGACTGACGAATTTTTACAATTTTCAAAATCACAGGGGAATGATTTAATAAGCCCTAACCCTCTTTACGATTTTGAAGGTTTAAAAGCCGGTGATAAATGGTGCTTGTGTGCAGTAAGATGGCTACATGCTACTACTGCTAACGCCGCGCCACCGGTGGTACTTGAAGCAACAAATAAAAAATCGTTAGAAATAGTCTCGCTCGAACTCTTAAAAGCGCATGAATATATAGCCAAAGTTTAAATACACCTAAGCTGTAATTAAAATAAAGTCTGCATATTTTACAAATGCATGCAGGCTTTTCAAAAATAAAAGTTAATCCCACCTGCAAAAAAACCAAAAATAAACATAACCCAATGTTTTAAAACAACTTTAAATAAATCTCACTTTCGGTATAACTGTTGCTTCATTAAGTTTAAGTCAAGCTCATAATGCAATATACGTGCATATGAGCAACACATTACTTAAGCAGGAGAAATTATGAGTAACACTAACGAATCAAGTAAAACAGCTAAATTTACCGCGCCAGGTATGAGTGACGAATCAGCTCAAAAAACAATAGCTACACTCGAGAACCGTATGGTTGCACTACTCGATTTACAGCTTACTTTAAAACATATTCACTGGAACGTGGTTGGTCCTAACTTCATTGGTGTACATGAAATGATAGACCCGCAGGTTGAAATCGTACGTGAAATGACAGACACCATTGCAGAACGAATCGCTACACTTGGCGGGATACCTGTTGGTACACCAAAATCAATAGTAGATCGCCGCACATGGGGAGAATACTCAATAGGTAGAGGCTTAGTAACAGAGCACTTAGGCGCACTCGATAAAGTGTATAACGGCATTAATGCAGATCACCGTAAAGCTATCGACACTCTTTCAGAGTTAGACCCTGTTTCAGAAGACATGATCACCAGCCAATTAGCTGACTTAGAGCAATTTCAGTGGTTTATTCGAGCGCATATTGAATCGTCAACCGGTGAACTAAAAAAATAAGTGAATTTTCATAAAAATTAAGTGTATCTGTGCTTACTAAAATGGCTTTCTTTTGAAAAATACACTTAAAATTTTAAAGACCTCGTACCACCAATACGAGGTTTTTTATTGCCTTAACTCAAATACCCAATAATATATATTGAGATATAGAACAGCCAGCCCACCAAAAACAACCCTTAATAACTACAACAACAAAAATAAACAACCCTAAAAGACTGTTTTAATTTACACTATATTAATACTTTGCTAGATTTGAACCTGAATTAGAAACTAAACTATCAAGGTATAATATGAAAATAATTTCTTGTAAATCAATTATTGTCAGTTCTTTACTTGCTCTAAGCGCAACGGCTACAGCAGGTAGCTTTAACGATATTAGTTGGACATTAGAAAACGAAGATAATCTTCCTGAAACGGATGCAAGTGGTTGTGCTCTAAAACCAAGTACATCAACGTCAACAAGCAAGACATTCAAGTTTGGTTTAACTGATGATTCTAATTGCATTGATGGAAAACAAAGAGATGAATTTAAATATCAACGTAGAACAGGATATAACAGGCTCACTGGTTATTTTACAATAGATGGTAACTATTCTGATTTTAATAAAATGGGCGTAGCACAAACCCACGATCATTCTACAAGTGATACCGGTGTTTTCAGTATTTACCAAGCAAGAAAAGAAAATGGCTCGTATATATTTGGTGTTCAAGGAGATAGCAACTATTCAAATAATGGTTGGAGTGATCATCCTCAAGTTAAAATATCACTTGATACTCGTTACAAACTAATCATTAAAACCAATGGTCTTTCTAACGGTAATTCTTATGAAGATGCGAACCTTTATCTTGATGATGTTAAAATTTGGTCTAGTTCTATAGAGGTTGGTGGCGAGGAAAAACAATATAAAAAAATAGGTGCCTATCAGCTTACAGGTGGCGAAGGTGAGTTCCATGTTAAGTGGGATTCTGTAAAACTTTACACGGGTAAATAACCAATAAAATTTAAATAGAACCTCCACATTAAAAATGTAGGAGGTTTTTTTAAAATTAAAAGGCACAAATAACACTAACTTTTCTAAAAACGCTATTTTTCTAGTAAGCAGATGACCTCCCTGACAACGTTAAAATAGCCCATATGAAACAACACATCTATGATTTTACATTGCAGTTACCCCCTACTGTCGTAGTAATAGATCACTAATTCAATAGAAAAGGTATAACTTAATTAAAAGCTAAAGTTTTATATTTAATTATTTATTTTCAAGTTAATGATATAACGCCGCGTTTAAATCTCTAAAATGAAAATTTAATACGTGCTTTATTACCTTATTATTTTTTCATCACCCACTCACAAAAAACGGTTAACCAATACCGTATAAAAAAACAAAAATAAAACCATAACCATCTTACCAATGCAGATAAAAACAAAAAAAATCAACAAATAAGTAATTTATATTTTCTCATTTTTTCTAACAAATGCAGTGCTACATGCTTGGTAAGTAAACACCTCTTTTTTGTATCACCCATATGTAATAAAGCACTCTCCTATCTAAAATAATGGATTATTTACCAATTAAAACCATATATTTCCCATATAAATAAGATTAATTCTATCTGTTTTTTAGAATCTAAAATGAGTAAATAACGATAATAAACCTATAAACCAACATTAAATTCAATTTTTTTACTACGATTACAAAATAATTAAAGAACATAACTTGTTAAATTTATTAACTATAAATCCACATTAGACCAAAGTTGTAATACCAAATTCACATTATTGGTAAACAAAGCTTGATATCAAACCTTAATTGAACTAATTTTAACCACACTTTCTGTATGACAACAAACAGAGAACACAAAGCTAAATTGGTAAACCAACACTCACTAACAACACACAATTACCCAACTGGGAGAGATACATGGAACTCAATCGAATTACTTCCTCACTAATAAATAAACAACAAAAAAACAACTCTAAATTAATGGGTGCAGCTGCATTATTATTAATGACTTCGTCAGCTTTAGCTGCGCAAGAAGCGCAAAACACGACTGAAACATCTGACAGTGACATTGAAGTTATTGAAGTTAGAGGCATGTTAGGAAGTATGAAGGCTGCAGCAATGCTTAAACGCACCGACGGTCGTATTGTTGATGCTATTGTTGCTGAAGATATAGGAAAACTCCCAGATAACAATATTGCTGAAGCGCTGCAACGCATTACTGGTGTGTCTATTAATACCGATTTTGGCGTAGGTGATAGCGTTTCTATTCGTGGTTTACCGCAAAACCGTGTTGAGTTAAATGGTCGCTCTACTATTGGTGACTCTCGTGATGGTATTAGCTTACAAGATTACCCATCAAGCTTCTTAAAAACGGTAGAAGTTGTTAAATCACCTACTGCCGATATGATTGAAGGCGCATTAGGTGGAACAGTTAGTTTAAAAACTGTTCGTCCATTAGAATTAGAAAAACTAACGGCAGCAATGTCATTAGATGGCGAATACGCCGATAAAACAGAAAAAGTAGCACCGATTTTTAGCGGTTCACTTGGTAACAACTGGGACTTTGACGAAATGGGTACCTTTGGTGCCATTGCTATGTTTTCGTATCAAGATCGTGAAATTCGCCAAGATGAAACGTCTAGCCGTGTTAAACCTCAAGACATCGAAATTAACGGTCAAGAAGGTAACACACCAAGCGGTAACGCAATCGTAAGAGATGAGCACAGTGTTGAGCAATACGTAGAAAAACGTGAGCGTACAGCTGTAAACTTGTCACTTCAATGGGCACCACAGTCAGGTAATGGCATGGTATACCTTGATTTAAGCGGAACTAAGCGCTCGGGTGAGCAAACTGGTAACTCTATTTTAGGTGTAGCTGGTTCATTATCAACAGATGCAAACACCACACAAGACGCTAACGGCGTAAACAACTACACACTAACTAACGAATTTGGTATTCCTAAAACATACAGTGACTTTCGTGAAACTGACTCGTTTTCAAATGCACTTGGTGCAGAATGGAACCTTACAGATAGCATTAAAATTTCTGGTGAAATTGCTGTTGCGTCATCAGAAAGCGTAAGACCTGATTCTGAGTTTACCTTACGCCCAATCGAAAAATCAACATTCGAAGCAAGTGGCGGCGTTGATTTAGTAAACCATTTATATGATGGTGCATTTTCTCAAGACGGTAATAAATTACCAAGCATCATACACTCAGATCCAAATGCATTTACTGACCCACAAAACTTAGCACTACGTACGTTTAAAAGTGAAGATAGAAGAACTGACAACGAAGAAACGGCCGTTCGTTTTGATGTTGAAATGTTTGAACCTATCAGCAGCTTAAGCTGGGTATCTAAAGTTAAAGCAGGTGTACGTGTTACTAACCGTGATTACGAATACGAGCAATACAAAGTAGAAATTAAAGATATTTACAAAAATGCATTTAACGACTCAGATGGTTCATTAGCTACATTATGGGTTGATGACTTCAATGCTGCATTTCCAAATAGCTTTACAACAGTTAGCCACGACAACTCTTTTGACCAATTAGGTCACACAGGACAAAACGACTTACTAACATTTTTAAGTTATAACGGTTTATCTAATCCAGCAAATACTTATGCTCAACTTCAGCAGTTACTAGCAGGCACTAACCTAGCATCAACAGGTAGCCTTTCTGATAACCAAGAGTTTCAAGAAAGTGCATACCGTAACGTAGTTGAAGATACAGCGGCTGTGTATGTGTCGGCTTACTTAGACTTTGATAATGTTACTGCAATTATTGGTGGTCGTTATGTAACGACAGACCTAGAATCAAGCGTATTTCTTAATGGCGAAAAAGTAACAGGCGATAACGACTACAGCGACTTTTTACCAAGCTTAAACGTTACTTATAACTACTCAGACGAAACATTATTTCGCTTTGCTGCTGCAAAAGTTATGCGTCGAGCTGACTTTAGCGAGCTAAGCCCAGCATTTGACGTTAATAACGACATTACGGGTGCTACTCAAGGCTCTATCGATTTAGAACCTTACCGTGCAACACAATACGACTTATCTGTAGAGCATTACTTTGATGAAGGTAACGTAATATCTTTCGCTGTATTTTATAAAGATGTTAAATCTTTCTTAAGTAACGAAAGTAGCTGTCAGGCTGCATCAAGCACGGCTGCTGGCCAAAACGTAACTCAGTGGAACCAAGTATGTCAGCTTGATACAGCGGGTGTATCTCAAGACAACCTAGTTTACTCAGATGCAACTGACTTCCCTGTAGATGCAGATGGCTTTAATCATGTTTCTGATTTACGTGATGCTGGTTTAACAGGCATCGACACCGTTAAAAATGTAAACGGTGAAAATGGCTCTGTTCAAGGTTTTGAAGTTGGTTACCAACAATTCTTTACAAGCTTACCTGGTGCATTTTCGGGCTTAGGTATTAATGCAAACTACACGTATGCAGACAGTGAACAGCCTAACGGAAACCCACTATTAGATATTTCTAAAAATACGTATAACTTACAAGTATTTTGGGAATACGAAGGTTTCTCTACTCGCCTAGCTTATAACTACCGTGATGGCTTCTTAGATACTGAAAACGAAAAACGTGTAGAAAACATTAACTCAACAGGCGGTATTTCAGAAGATGGCACTGTTTACGGTAATAACTACCGTGATGACAGAGGCCAGTTAGACTTCTCTGCAAGTTGGGACATTAACGAAAACTTTACGCTAGTAGGTAATGCAACAAACTTAACAGGTGAACCTTCAATCTACCTATCTGAACTAGGTGGCGCTTGGAAGTACACTGAAGCGGATCGTCGTTATAGCTTCGGCATTCGCGCTAAATTTTAATTTTCCCTGAAAGCTAAAGCCTGCTTTTATGCAGGCTTTTTTACGTCTATAGAAAAGTAAATTTAGATGATACAAACCTTATTAAAAACATGATTATTCTACCGAGTTAAATAACTCTCCATCGCTATAGTAAATAACTAATTCAATGCAGTGGGTATTACGTAAAAAATACTCTCCTCTAGCTATACTTATTTTAATATTAAATTTACTATCAAAGCGTTATTACTATTAACAGGGAATTGGAAGTGCTGTCGCGTTTATATAATTTTATGCCGGGTTTAAATACATTGCTCCATTATGAGCGACAATGGTTTGCCGATGATGTTAGAGCCGCACTGTCGGTAGCCGCAGTTGCCTTACCCGTTGCAATTGCATATGCGCAGCTAACCGGAGTTAACGCCGCTGTAGGGTTATATTCTTGCATACTCCCTATGTTGGTATATGCACTTTTTGGTACTTCAAAACAATTAATAGTAGGTCCTGATGCAGCTACCTGCGCAGTTATTGCAGNCCGCCATGACCGGCTTTTGGTGTTTTATAGCCAGTAAATTTAAACTAGGTGTATTAGCCGACTTTTTATCTAAACCAATTTTAATGGGCTTATTAAACGGTGTAGCAATTACTATTATTGTTGGTCAGTTCTCTAAAGTATTTGGTTTTACCTTTGATGAACGCTACTTGCTTGAACGCCTAGGCGGAGTACCCACATACCTATCACAAACACACATTCCAACATTATTAATGGCGCTACTTACCTTTGCTGTTTATTTTGCCATGAAACGCATAAAACCTACGTGGCCGTCGTCTATGTTCGCCATTGCATTTGGTGCACTGTTAGTGTGGATTTTTGATTTAAAACAACTAGATATAAAAACCATTGGTACCGTAACAGGCGGGCTTCCTGTTTTTAATACCCCTGTTTTTGATTTAGGTATTATTCGCGAGCTAGTTGTACCTGCACTTAACTTAGCCATCGTTAGCTTTGTAAGTATGATGCTAACCGCTCGCAGCTTTGCCGCTAAAAATGGCTACGACATAGACGCCGATAAAGAATTTAGAGCATTAGGCATTGCCAATATAGCCTCAGCACTTTCGCAAGGTTTTGCTGTAAGTGGCGCCGACTCGCGTACCGCAGTTAACGATGCCACAGGCGGAAAAACGCAGTTAGTATCAATAATCGCGGCAACAATTATTGCTGTAATAGCTATATTTTTAACTGCTCCGCTTGAATTTATTCCAAGTGCGGCACTGGGTGTTGTACTTATTATTGCCTCTGTACACTTACTCGATTTAAAAGCCGTTTGGCAATTAAAACGAAAAGATAAACAGGCATTTTATCTCGCCTCAGCCACCTTACTTGCGGTGTTATTTATTGGCGTTATACCAGGGATCACACTTGCTGTGTTACTTGGGTTATTTCAGTTTATTCGCACTGTTATGCGCCCAACCGACAACATATTAGGCGTAGATGTTAATGGTGTAGTAAGAAGCTTAGACGCCACAGATAAAGCAAAATCGGTGCAAGGCGTCTTTATCTATCGCTTTAACTCACCTTTAACTTACTTTAATGCCAGCTACTTTAAACGCAGATTACTAGAACAATACGCTAGACAAAAAGACGACACTCAATGCGTAATAATTGATGCAGTACCTTGCTTTACTCACTTAGATTTAAGCGTAATGGCAATGCTTGCCGATCTAGATGTTATATTTAAAAAACGCGATATAAGGCTTGAGCTTGCAGGCAGGAAACGTCAGCTGCTGTCATGGTTTGAAATTGCCGGTATGAAATCAGGAACAGAGGGTATATACATTCACTCAGACCTATACATAGCCTTAAAAAGAAATAGCGTAAGTCAGCATACTAAAGAGGTTAACTTGTTCGAATCGAGTATAAATAGTGAATGTTTAGAGAAGTAGTTTCCCCTTTATAAATTTACTTCTGAGTTAATTAGCTAATAACATAAGTAATAAGCATAGGCTCCTAGTGCAGGAGTCTATGCTTTTCAGCCTAGTTTATAATCCTCTATTTAGATTTTTTATATAGAGTTACTAGGTTTCGACCATTATTTTTAGAGTCATATAAAGCCTCATCAGCTAGGCGAAGAGGCTCTTCAATATCAACCTGCCCTTCATCTAACATTGCAACCCCGGCACTTATAGCGAGCTCTATAGTCGTGTTTTCAAATTGAAAACGACTAGTTTTAATTTTTTCGCGAATTTTATCTGCTAAATGAAAACAATCGTCTTCATTCATATCGGGTAGTAACATTACAAATTCTTCGCCGCCAAAGCGAGCTACGCAATCAGCTGTACGGCAACTTTCTTTAAGGATATTAGAAACATGCTGAATAGCTAAATCACCAGCAGCATGACCATACGTGTCATTAATGCGTTTAAATAAATCAATATCAAAAATAACTACACCAAGTTTTTGTTTATGACTACGGCTCGCTATTATGGCTTTGGTTGCGTGCACATTAAATGAGCGTCGGTTTAATAACCCCGTTAAATGATCAAAGCTAGCATCGTATTGTAATTTATAAGCAAATTTACTAATTCGATCAACCATAGGACGAAAAACTAAAAATGCTTCAATTAAAATAGTTAATATAATAATGCCCAAAACTACATTTTGTGCAAATCGCAGCTCATTCACTTTATCAATACTTTCTTTCTCGTATTGCATTACAACCATATTTAAAGCATTTAATAAAGGCTCTTTAGCCATTGCTAAAAAGCCTGTTTTTATATTTTCATATCCTTGTTGATCACCTGGTTTTAAAGTTAATGCAGCTTCAACTTGCTTAGTAAAAAGCTTTAACTTGCCATCAACATTTTGCGGCTCTTTAAAATACATATTTTGTAGAGTTACAGATAGCGTCAGTGCTTCTTTGTCTTTTAATGCTTTGTAATAATCGCTCAATAGATTTTGATGATTTATTTGCATTTTATTTAAAGAAGCCAAAGCTAAAAATTTGGCTTCTGGTGTACCTAAAGTTAAATACTCAACAGCAAATAAACTTACTCGCTGCGATAGCATTCTTTGCTCTCCACTTACATTAACCACTTTACCTGTTGTACTTTGCTCAGCAATAACGTGATCTAACATAAAATGTACAACAATAGACAACATCGCAATAACGGATAAAGAAATTACATATGTATAGGTAAGCACCTTTCTTGGATTATTAATTTCAATATGAGTTGGTTTTTTTGTCATTTTTTTGCAGCACCATAATTATTATTTTGAGGCTGCAAAGTGCAACCATTAATTCAATTCTAAATAGTATTGACTGTAAAATCTAAGTTAAGTGACTAATTCCCCTTATAATACGTAATTAATTTAGAGCGACTGTAAATAGGCTTAAAAAAGCAATTCTTTAGTCTTGAATATTTAAGTGAATTTGTTTGTTATTAAATATTTTAATATTAAAGCGATAATTAAATTGAAGAATTAGAGGTCGTATTATCCCTAAGTAAGAAATAATAAACGCTATGATTTTAGGAGAGGAAGTTAGCTTTTTAATTGTTAGTAGGTCAGATAAAACCTGACCTACTTTTATAACGTATTTAATAACGCCCTAAAAATTATACTTTAGGGTAATTTGAAGGGAAAAACGCTTTTTTAGCGTCTTCATCAAACTCTTTTTTAAATGCTACATCAGTACCAATTACACGTGCACGTGCAACCGCTGGGCGGCTATCAATACTTTCAAACCAACGCTTAAGATTAGGGTACGGTGCTAAGCCCTCTTCACCTAATACAACCGGTGCTTTATCAATCCAGCCCCAAGCAGAAACATCAGCAATTGTATACGTATCACCTACAATAAAATCGCGACCTTCAAGGTGCGTATCAAGCACTTCGTAATGGCGCTGCGCTTCACGTAAATAACGGTTAACCGCGTAATCAAGCCCTGCTGGCGCCATGTGTCTAAAATGCACAGACTGTCCTGAATACGGACCTAAACCCGATGCGATAAACATTAACCATGACAGCATTTCAGCACGATCTTCTGCCTTACCTTCTAACTTTCCGTATTTTTCAGAAAGGTACATTAAAATAGCGTTCGAATCGAATACACGAGTTTCACCATCAACTATTGCAGGTGCTTTAGCATTTGGATTAATTGCTTTAAATTCAGGTGTATGTTGCTCACCTTTTAAAGTATCAAGAGGAACAAGCTCAAATGGTAGACCTGTTTCTTCTAAAAAAAGTGCAACCTTCATTGGGTTAGGAGTGTGGTGAAAATAAAATTTAATCATGTAATATTCCTCAATAATTGAATAACGATTAAAGCACAGCTTGAGCAAGCGTTCAAATTAAGTTTTCAATAAGTTAAATATGGAGTTAAAACGTGATTTAATTGTGAGTGTTTCGTGATACTTCATTCGTAAATATCATTTAGGCTGAATGCAATATCAGCCTTTGCGAGAAGTAACATGCCTTTTAAAGCACTATCCCGTCCATTATTTATAGCGTTAACTGGGTTAATAATTTTTTGCTCTCAAAGCCAAGCAGTAGAGCAAATAACTATTTCGAGTACAGCTAATCAAACTACCTTTTTAGAACTTTATACATCTCAAGGCTGCAGTAGTTGCCCACCAGCTGAAAAGTGGATTTCAAAATTTACAGACGATGAAAAACTATGGACTGATTTAATCCCAATTAATTTTCATGTTACTTACTGGGATTACTTAGGATGGAAAGACCCGTTTGCTTCAGCCGTTTTTAGCAAAAGACAACGTACTTATAAAGCACTAGGCAAAAGCCGTATTGTAGCAACCCCAGGGTTTATGGTTGACGGTAGTGGCTGGCAAGGTTGGTTTTATAAGCAAGCAATACCTAAATCTAAAACCCCATATTTAGGTAATTTACAAGCGACTATAAACAACTCAGAAATAGATGTTGAGTACGATGCAACTAATACCGAACACGCTAGTAACCAAAATTTAGTCGCACATGTTGCGCTTTTAGGTTTTGGTATAGAAACGCAAATACACGCAGGCGAGAATGTAGGTAACAAGTTAAAACACGAATTTGTTGTTATTGGTTATCAACAAAGCAGCATGTCAGCTAATCATAAATTAGCTGCTGCTAACTTAACATTACCACACGCTGTTGATGTATCACCGACTAAACAAGCCTTAGTGTTTTGGGTATCTGAAAAAGGCGACCCTACTCCACTACAAGTAGCAGCTGATTGGCTTTAGTATTAAAAAAGGCAAGGTCACTTATAAATAACAGTATGAGTGACTAAATTACTTTTTATTGACTGAAATACCGTTTTTATAAAAGCTGTTTTTATCTTCAGCATCATATTTATCGTATTCGCTGTAAATACACGTGAATGTTTTTGGATCAGCTCCTAATGCATTACCTAGCGCAAACCAACTCCCTTTTGGTGAATAACGAATTTCATTTCTACTAAAAGAAAATCTAAATCTTTTAGCGCAGCAAAAAATTAAAACGATAAGTACCCACGTCCAAAAAAACATATTAATTTAACCTGAACTCTGGTTAAGAGATTTACTAACATATTGAATCATAGTGATATTTAAATCTATTTTCTCTAGCTAGAGATTTTCAGTGAAAACAAGGCGAATTTACGCGTCAATAGCTGCTTGAGATAGATTTATTATCCTGAGTTCAGGTTAATTTATACCCCTATTTATAAAATCTTATTTTAAGTATAAAAAACAAGAACGAGTTAGCTAAGCAACTTAGAGGCAATACCCTGATCCTTTAAATCAATAAATACATGCTTTCACCTCATCTAACATCTTAATTATTATTTAAAAATTAGCTTTACCCTCCTTCTACCCGCGTTTAACCCTATAGCCTTGGGTTATGGGTGGGAGCTTTTTTATCAATAGTTATATTTAGTCTTTTTGTGCAGTCTATTACCTGCAGGAAATAAAAATATAACGATTAAAAAAGAGTACAACAGGGGAATAAAATGAATCCGCTAGCCAAGTCTAAATATCAATTAAATAAAATAACTTTGTGTTTAGTATCTGCGTTAGGTATCACGGCACTACCTACCGTAGCAGAACAAAGCAGTCAAACAGAGCTCGATGAAACAGCAATTCCAAGTCGAACCGCTACTAAAAAAGTAAAAGATGAAGACGTTGAAATTATTAGCATTGTAGGCTCAATGATTAAAGGAGCTACAATTACCGGCGCGTTACCTGTCTCTATTATTGATTCGAAAGATATTGATGCCATTGGCGCAACATCTGGTAGTGAATTATTTGCTTCGATTCCTAGCAACGGCACTGTTAGTTTTAATGGTAATGATGTTGTTAGCGGGGTTTATGCATCAAGGGGAGATGTTGCATCTATTAATTTACGCAGTATTGGTACAGGTAACACGCTTGTATTATTAAATGGCCGTCGTTTAGTACAGCACCCAGGATCGCAAACCGAAAACTCTGTTCCGGTCACAACCGTTAATATGAACTCAATACCAGTAATGGGTATTGGAGCGGTTGAAGTGCTGCATGACGGTGCTGCAGCTATTTATGGCTCTGACGCCGTTGCAGGCGTTGTAAATACACAAATGCGTAAAGATTACAGTGGCTA